>CAIPGJ010001087.1 GCA_903864555.1 uncultured Pseudomonadota bacterium
AACCCGCGCCGCTTGCAGGAGAACGCCACCAGCTTCTCGTGCGCGCAGTCAGCGCAGCGAACGCGCAGGAATCC
The DNA here is from genome assembly GCA_903864555.1 of uncultured Pseudomonadota bacterium. Next base: position 75 of record CAIPGJ010001087.1, read on the forward strand.
GTGCGCCAGAATCCCGCATTCGAGAAAGGCCTCAAACTCGTCTCTGACAAACTCCGGCAAGCCCGTGCCGGTCCTGGCTTGGACCTGGGCGAGGAGCGTCTCCAGATGCTCCCGACAGGGGCGCAGCGCTGAAACTGCGCCCCTTTTTTCATACAGGAATGCAGAGGAGAAACACCATGTCCATCAGACTGCTGGTCACCATCACCGCCGCCCCCGGCAAGGGCAATAAGCTGGCCAAGGCCTACAAGGGCCGTTGCGGGGGCGTCATGCAGGAGCCAGGCTGCCTTCAGTTCGAAGTGTTCCAGAGCGTGGTCGATTCGGACCGGCTGGTGCTGCTGGAGCACTGGAAGTACAAGGAGGCCCTGGCCGTGCACGCCAAGGTGAACGAAACCCGGCCGCCGCTGCCGCCGGGCCTGCGCGCGGGCTCGGGCGAACGCGAGGACTACGAGTACAACCGCACGCGCTAGCGTTGTGCCGTCGGCCTGGGTTCAGTCCACCTTCACCCCGGCGTTGCGCAGAATCTCAGCGTAGCGAGCCGCCTCCGAGCGTGTGAAAGCGGCAAACTCATCCGGCGTGTTGGGATCGGCCACATAGCCGCCGGCCTCGAGACTCTTGAGGAAAGCCGGATCCTTCAGGGTCTTGCCCAGCGCGCTGCTGAGCACATCGACGATGGGCCGCGGCACCCTGGCCGGGGCATAGATGCCGTTCCAGGTGGTCACCACGAAGCCGGGGAAGTCCGACTCGATCATGGTCGGTGTGTCGGGCAGGCTGGCCATGCGCGTATCGCCGGTGCTGGCCAGCAGCTTCAGCTTGCCGCCCTGGATGGCCCCGCGCAGGGGCGCATAGGGATAAATCATCATGTGCACCCGCGTCGAGGCCAGGTCGGCGATGGCCTGGGCCACGCTGCTGTAGGGCACATGCGTGAGCGGCATGCCGATGACCTTGGCGAAATACACCCCGCCCAGGTGCGCGGTGGTGCCGTTGCCCGAGGAGGCATAGGTGACCTTGCCCGGATTGGCCTTGATGTAGGCGACGAGTTCCTTCGCGTTTATCGCCGGCACCTCGGGCCCCGACACCAGCACGAACTTGAGCGTGGCAATGCGGCCGATTGCGGTGAAGTCGGTCACCGGATCGTAGGGTAGCTTTTCGAACAGGCCCTTGTTGATGGCATGCGTCTGGGCGGTGGCATACATGATGGTGTAGCCATCCGCCGGCGATCTGGCCACCGCCTCGGTGCCGACGATGGCGCTGGCCCCGCCGCGGTTCTCCACAAACATCGGCTGCCCCAGGAACTCGCCCAGCTTCGGTGCGATCTGCCGCGCCGACACATCCGACGATGAGCCCGCGGGATAGGGCGTGACCATGCGCACGGGTTTCTCCGGATAGGCGGCGAGCGCCATGGTGCTGTACGCAGACAGCGACAACACCAGCCATCTCAGCCCGGTGCAGACCTTGCATTGAATGGAATACATGGCAGTCATGACCTCCTCCAGTTGAACGGCTTGGGTATTTTTATTCCGAGGCTTCCAGTTCGCCGTCGCCTTCCCTGAAGCGGCGCATGGTTTCCTTCAGGCCGACCTTGGCGATGGTCGCCTTGGTGGCGCGAGCACCCTTGGCGCCATGCGCGATGGCATCGAACTCGGCGCCCATCATCACGCTCTCGGTGAAACCCTGCACGTCCATGACTCGATTCAGAGAGCGCTTCTTGATGGCCAGCAGATCGGGCGGAGTCTTGCAGATACGCCTGGCCAGCGTCAGCATGGCCTCGGCCAGCTCCTTCTCCGGCACGGCGTGATTGGCCCAGCCGTTGGCCGCGGCCTCGGTGCCCAACATGCGGCTGCCGACGATAAAGGACAGCTCCTTGGCCTTCTTCGGGCCGATCAACCAGGCGCTG
>CAIPGJ010001088.1 GCA_903864555.1 uncultured Pseudomonadota bacterium
GGCCGTCCCCTCCGGGGTCGCCTTTCTTTGGTTACTTTCTTTGGCGAAGCAAAGAAAGTCACTCGCCGAGAGGCGAAAGAAATTCAGGAAAGGCATGTCGATGGCCGGCATAGGCTTCGAACTCCGCAAACTCCTGCGCAAGGAAAGCTACAGCGGCCTGCTGCAGGCCTACGCCTACGCCGGCATCATCAGTTCCGGTCCCTGGGTGCTGTCCATCGTCGGCATTCTCGTCATCGGCTTGCTGACCTCCACTGGTGGCCAGGGACAACTGGTGACGCAGTTCCAGGTGTCGGTCACCTACCTGATGCTCACTTCGCTCGTCCTCACCGGCGCGGTGCAGCTGGGTTTCACGCGTTTCATCGCCGACCGGCTCTATGAAAAGAAGGACAACGCCATCCTGCCCAACTTCAACGGGCTGCTGCTGCTGGTGATCGTGGTGAGCGGAGTGCTGAGCATGCTGGCGGTCTTCACCCTGTTTCCCCGCCAGTCGGACCTGTACCGGGTGCTGATGGTGTCCGGCTTCGTCATCATGTGCTGCATCTGGGTGGCCACCATCTTTCTTTCCGGGATGAAGCAGTACAAGGCCATCGTGCGCATGTTCGGCGTTGGCTATGCCATCACGGTGGTGAGCGCGCTGGTGCTGCGCCCGCTCGGGCTGGAAGGCCTGCTGCTCGGCTTTGTGATCGGGCACTTCGTGCTGCTCACCGGCATGATCACGCTGACCCTGCGCAACTATCCCTCGGACCATTTCGTGGCCTTCGGCTTCCTGAAGAAGGGCGCCATGTATCCGACGCTGATCTGGACGGGCATCCTCTACAACGCCGGCATCTGGGCCGACAAGCTGCTGTTCTGGATCGACCCGATCACCGGCAGCAATGTCATCGGCCCGCTGCGCGCCTCGCTCATCTATGACGTGCCGGTGTTTCTTGCCTACCTGGCCATCATCCCCGGCATGGCGGTATTCCTGGTGCGCATCGAAACCGATTTCGTCGAGTACTACGAGAAGTTCTACGATGCAGTGCGCGATGGCGGCTCGCTCGACCACATCGAGCAGATGCGCGACGAGATGGTGCTGACCATCCGCCAGGGCATCTACGAGATCATGAAGATCCAGGCCATCGCGGTGCTGCTCGCCTTTGTCGCCGGCCCCAGCGTGCTGCGCCTGCTGGGCATTCCGCAGCTCTACCTGCCGCTGCTCTACGTCGATGTGGTGGCGGCCGGACTGCAGGTGGTGCTGCTGGGTCTGCTCAACATCTTTTTCTACCTGGACAAGCGCCTGAGCGTGACCTTCCTCACAGCGTTGTTCCTGATTCTCAACATCGGCCTGACCGCCATCACGCTGAAGCTGGGCGCACCCTTCTTCGGCTATGGATTTGCCGCAGCGCTGCTGGTGACGGTGCTCACCGCGCTGCTCATACTCGAGGACAAGCTGAACCGGCTCGAATACGAAACCTTCATGTTGCAGTAGGCCGGCACGCGCACAGACACCCTCTGAGACACACAGACTCTGAGACCCATAGACACTGAGACACATGGAAACGCAGACGGAGACCCGCAATGCTGGAAGCACCCCTGCCCGAGAATGAAGCACAGCGCCTGGCGGCATTGCGTAGCCTGGGCCTGCTCGGCACCGCCCAGGAGCAGCGCTTCAACCGCATCACGCGCAGCGCCGCGCGGCTGGTGCGCGTGCCCATCGCCACCATCACGCTGCTGGATGCCGGGCGGCAGTGGTTCAAGTCACGCTATGGCCTGTTCATGACCGAGACACCGAGGGAGGTGTCGTTCTGCGGCCACGCCATCCTCGGCGAGGGCCTGCTGGTGGTGCCCGACACCCTGAAGGACGAGCGCTTCAGCGACAACCCGCTGGTCACCGGGCAGCCGCACATCCGCTTCTATGCCGGACGGCCGCTGGCCACCCCGGCCGGCATGCGCCTGGGGACGCTGTGCCTCATGGACCGGGAACCACGCACCTTGTCCGAAGAAGACC
>CAIPGJ010001089.1 GCA_903864555.1 uncultured Pseudomonadota bacterium
CTCGCCATCGAGCCGCACCGCGGCTTGCCCGTGCTGGCCGATTCCTCCATGCCGATTCCCTCGCGCGAAATGGCGCTCAAGCTCAAGCTCAATCCGGCGCTGGCCGGAAAACCGGTTGTCAAGCTGGCGAGTGCGAAATCTGCCTCAAACGTCAGGCGTCCTGCAAAGTAGGGCGGATTGCTCGCGATGACTTCAGCAGGTATTGGCGCAGTAAGGCGTCCGGGACTGACAGCCGGGGAAAACGTGGCCGTACCTGCTGACCATCATTCCCGTCCAGCACCCCGCTTGTATCTCCACACAACCGATTCCCCAACCGATGGAAACCAAGCCCATGTCTCCAGTCGAACTCGAGGTGCGTAAGCTGAACGACCGCGCCGACATCCATGATGTGATCGGCCGCTATTTCCAGGGCCTTGACCGCGCCGATTACGAGCGTGTCCGCAGCTGTTTCACCGACGATGTGCTTGCGCAATACGATGACCGGCCCGGCGTGAGCGGCATCGAGGCGATGATGGATTCCTTCAAGACCTTTCGGCGCATGAAGGACGGCTCCATGCGCATCACCACGCATTTCATGGGCAATCTGAATTACATGAAGCTCGAGGGCGATGTGGCGGAGACCGAAACCAATGCCATCGCCTTCCTTGTGCATAACGAGTCGCCGGAAGGGCCGGTCGCGATGCGGTCGCTGCGCTACCTGGACCGGCTGCGCCGCGTCGATACTGGCTGGAAGATCGCGGTTCGCCGGCACACCCTGGACTGGAGCTGCCAGGTGTCGGCGGACTTTTCGCTCAACTTTGCCCGGCGCCTGGTCAGCCTGCCGGCATGAGATTCACGGAGAACAAGATGAACACTCGCACAATGCTGATTGCAGGGCTGCTCGGGATGGCGCTTGCATGCGCGGCGCCGCTGACAATGGCGCAGGGCTATCCGGGCAAGGCCGTACGCATGGTCGTGCCTTTTGCCGCGGGTGGCGGGACTGACGTGATTGCCCGGCTCATCGCGCAGAAGCTCGCCGATGGCTGGGGGCAGCCGGTGCTGGTGGAGAATCGCGGCGGCGGGGGCTCGGTGATCGGCACGGAAATGGTTGCAAAGAGCGCGCCGGACGGCCACACCCTGCTGCTCACGGCCTTCCCCTTCACCACCAATGCGGCGCTGATGCCCAAGCTGCCCTACGACACCATCCGTGATTTCGCGCCGGTGACGCTGGCTGCTGCCGCGCCACTCATCGTGGTGGTGCATCCCTCGTTGCCGGTGCGCTCGATCAAGGACCTGATCGCCCTGGCGAAAGCGAAACCGGGGCAATTGAGCTATGCCAGTTCGGGCAATGGCGGTCCGCAGCACCTCGCCGGGGAATTGTTCAACAGCATGGCGGCTGTCAGCACCACCCACGTGCCTTATAAGGGGACAGGCGCGGCCACCTCGGACCTGGTGGGCGGGCACGTGCCCATGAGCTTCAGCAGCATGCTGGCGGTGATGTCGCTGGTGAAGAATGGGCAGTTGCGCGCCATAGCAGTCACCGGCAGCCAGCGCTCGGCCATCGTGCCGGATCTGCCCACCGTGGCAGAAGCCGGGCTAAAGGGTTACGAGATGACCACCTGGTACGGCGTGCTGACTCGGGCCGGTACGCCGGGCGCGGTGCTCAACACCCTCAGCACCGAAATTGCCCGTGTGGTGAAGCTGCCGGAGATCCGCGACAAGCTGGCTGCGGAGGGCGCTGAAACTATCGGCAGCACGCCAGCGGCCTTTGCCACTTTCATCAAGGCCGAGATCGAACGGGTGCAGGCCCTGGGCAAGACCACCGAAATCAAGCTGGAGTAAGCCGATGGCTGCGGGGAGTGCAGTGCGGGCAGGAAAGAGCCTGTAAAGCAGTCCCATTCCCTGGGGGATTCATTCCAGGATTAGAATTGAAATTGGTGGCCCGATCGGAGGCTGGTGGAGACCGGCAACGGGGCCTGAACAGCAGCTCGGAGGAGGGGACTATGCAAGGCAGTATGCGCAGTATTGTTGTTGCTTTCATGGCGCTGGGGATGTTCGCATCGAGAGTGGCGTGGGCCCAGGACTATCCGGTGAAGCCCGTCAAGCTGGTCATGCCCTTTGCACCCGGCGGGGCGACTGACCTGTTTGCCCGGCTGGTCAGCCAGAAGATGGGCGAATCCATGGGGCAGCCTGTGGTGCTCGATTACAAGCCGGGTGCCGCCAGCATGATTGCCAATGAGGCAGTGGCCACGGCTCCGAAAGATGGCTATACGCTGCTGGTTGGCACCACCGGCATGGCACTCAACCTCATCATGTACAGCAAGGTGCCCTACAGGATGGAGGACTTCGCCCCGGTGTCGGTGATTGCCGTGCCGGCTTTTGCCATGAGCGTGGGCAAGGGTTCGCAGGCGAGGAATGCGAAGGAGTTCATCGATTTCGTGAAGGCCCGTCCCGGCAAGGTCAATTACGCCAATATCGGCAGCGGCAGCACGCCGCACCTGCTGGCCAAGATGCTGGAGGATGTGGCCGGCCTGCAGATGCAGGATATTCCCTACAAGGGCGCCGGGCCGGCGCTGACCGCGCTGGCGTCCGGGGAGGTTCAACTCTATTTTGATTCGGTGACCACGTCGATTCCCCAGCACAAGTCAGGCACGATCAAGATACTGGGTTTTACATCCGCGGAGCGCCTGCCGGCAGCACTGGACGTGCCCACTCTCAAGGAGCAAGGCATTCCGCTGGTGGCCACCAGCTGGTTCGGCATCATGGCGCCTGCCGGCACGCCGCGCCCCGTGATCGACAAGCTGCACCGCGAGGTGCAGAAGGCGGTGAATTCACAGGATTATCAGGCCAAGGTGAGTGCCACTGGTGCCACGCCGGCAGCCTCGTCCTCGCCGGAGGAATTTGCCGCCCTGATCGAAAGCATGACCCAGCTCTGGGGCCGGATTCCAAGCGCGCTCAAAATCAAGTTCGACTGAGGATCGGGCAGGGACTGCCGCTGCGTCCCTCGACGGGCATCGGCCCCGCAGGGCTCGGGGGCTTTCTACACTGTTCCCTTGATCGTATAAGCGCGCATCATCACGTTGGCGTCCCGGCCGATCTCCAGCGCATCGAGCAGGCGCATGTCGGCGACGCGGTGAAAGAGGCGCTTGGTGGCGCGCTGCGAGGCGCGCGTCTGCCCGGCGATGGCCTGGGCCATGCCGAGGGTTTCGGCCATCAGTTGGTCATCGGGCACCACGCGGTTGACCATGCCCAGCTCCAGCGCGCGCCGGGCGCTTTGCTTCTCGCCCAGGGACACCAGTTCATAGGCGGCCTTGCGTCCGACCTGGCGCACCAGGTTGGCCATGACCACGGCGGCCACGGCATTGCGACGAGTCTCCGGATAACCGAAGGTGGCGCTCTCGGCGGCCACCGCCATGTCCCCGGCGATGGCCAGACCGCAGCCGCCGCCCATGGCCGCGCCATTCACCGCGCACAGGATGGGCAGGTCGACGCGGGTGAAGGCCGCATGCACTTCGGTGGTGAGGTCGGCGCGCCACTGGGCGAGGTCCGGGTTGTCGGTGGTCATGTCCTTGAACTCGGTCACGTCCGCCCCGGCGCAAAAGCCGCGGCCGGCGCCGGTGAGGATGAGGGCGTGCACGCTCTCGTCACGGTCGGCGGCCTGCAGGGCGTCGAGCAGCGCCACGGTGAGCGCATTGTTGAGCGCGTTCATCTTCTCCGGGCGGTTCATGGTGAGCACGCGCACCGCGCCGTGATTCTCGACGAGTAGTTCCAGGGCCATGTGAAGCTGTCCTCCGCTGTTTTTATGGGGGCTGCGTCCGGCGCATGCAGGTTTCGCATGCAGAGGGGCAGCGCCGCTGACCAAAAATGTAACATGCGCACCGCCCCGCTCAGGACGTGTGTGAGAATGTTGTGCAGGTTTTCTGATATCGGAACACGGCGCTGCATGGACAGGCAGGCCGGATAAAACAGGGGCGGCACACGCATGCCGCCCGCCATCCCTGGAGGAGATCATCATGCTTGACACTCGTTTGTCTGCCACTGGCGCTGCCGTTCACGGCGCAGCCCTTGCTGCACTGGCCCTGTCATCCCTGTTTGCCGCGCCCCTGCAAGCGGCCCAGCCCGCCTTCCCCGAGAAACCCATCCGCGTGGTGGTGCCCTTTGCCGGCGGCAGCGGCACCGACTGGATCGGCCGCGCGGTGGCCGACGAGATGGGCAAGAGCATGAAGGTGCCGGTGATCGTCGAGAACAAGGCCGGCGCCGACGGGCGCATCGGCACCGACTTCGTGGTGAAGTCCGCCCCCGATGGCTACACCCAGGTGATCACCTCCAGCGCCACGCACTCGGCCAATCCCGGGCTGATCCGCAACCTGTCCTACCACCCGGTGAAGGACTTCGCGCATATCTCGCTGCTCATCACGGACCCTCTGATCTTCTCGGTGCATCCTTCGGTCGCGCCCTCGGTGAAGGCGTTCATCGCCGTGGCGAAGCAGAAGAAGCTGTCGCTGGGCTATGGCTCCAACAGCAGCCTGGTGGCGGCGAGCACCTTCAACAAGCTGGCCGGCATCGAAGCGCTGACCGTGCCCTACAAGAGCCAGCCGCAGGCCGCCACCGATGTGGCGGGCGGCCAGGTGCATTACATCTTCGCCGACGCCACGGCCACCGGCGGCCTCATCCAGGCGGGCAGGCTGCGGCCGCTGGCGATGACGGGCACGAAACGCTCGGAGCAGTATCCGGACGTGCCCACGCTGGCCGAGCAGGGCGTGGAGGGCTTCGACCTGCAGGTGTGGGTGGGGCTGGCAGCACCGGCCGGCACGCCGGCTTCGGTGATGACCTACCTCAACAGCGAGGTCAACCGCATCATGAGCCGCGCCGACGTGAAGGAGAAATTCCGCGCCGTGGGCAAGACCACTGCCCCCAATTCACTGCCGGAGCAGCAGGCGCTGGTGGAAAAGCAGATGGAAGTCTGGGCGCGACGCATCGCCGACGCCGGGTTGAAGGCGGAGTAGTCACCGCCCGCGCCGCTGCCTTGCAGCGCTTGCGCATGGTCTCGCCGAAGCAGATGTCGAAGCGGTAGTCGTGGTCCTGCTGCAGGTGGGCGGTGAGGGTGTTGGCTGCCACGTTGTGAACGCCTTCTGTGGTTGATGTGCAGGGGGATGTGGTCATGCCGGACTGCGGTCGGCAGTCCGGCCAAGCAGGTTGAGCGGTGTCCTGAGGTAGCTGACGCCGTTGGCTTCCGGCGGCGGCAGTTCACCGGCCCGGATGTTGATCTGGATGGAAGGAATGATCAGCACCGGCATCTCCAGGGTGGCATCGCGCGCCTGGCGCATGGCGACAAAGGCCTCTTCGCTGACACCGTCGTGGATGTGGATGTTCAACCGGCGCTGCTCGGCCACCGTGCTGAGCCATTGCGGTGGGCGTGGGCTGGCCGGATAGTCGTGGCACATGTAGAGGCGCGTGTCAGCGGGCAGGGCCAGGATCTGCCTGAGCGAGCGATACAGCTGCCGGGCATTCCCGCCGGGGAAGTCGCAGCGCGCGGTGCCCACATCCGGCATGAACAGCGTGTCCCCGACAAACACGACATC
>CAIPGJ010001090.1 GCA_903864555.1 uncultured Pseudomonadota bacterium
GGGCGGCACAAAGATGAAATCACCCGGGCCGGCTTCGGCAGTGAACTCCAGTTGATCGCCCCAGCGCATGCGCGCCTTGCCACTGACGATGTAGATGACGCTTTCCACGGGGCCATGGTGGTGGGCCCCGGTCTTGGCCTTGGGATGGATCACCACGGTGCCGGCCCAGAGCTTCTCGGCGCCGGCGCGAGCATGGGTGATGGCCGCGGCGCGGCTCATGCCCGGCGTCTGCGCGGTATTGATGTCCAGCTCGTTGCTGTGCACCACGCGGATACCGTTGTACTTCCAGTCATGCGTGTGCGTGTGATCGCTGTTCATGAAGCCCCCAGATCAGTCGGGTTGACGGGTCCGGCCCCGCATGGCGAACGCCGGATGCATCACGGATTGTACCCGTGCAAGGCGCAGTCCTCAGGTCCCGGCGGAGGCCCCCGCAGACCGGCGCCCAGCGGATTTGTTCCCGCTGCGGCTTGGGCTGCGCTTGACGGACGAGGTTGACTTCGTGGCGCGCCTCTTCGCCGCCTTTTTTCTTCCGGCACCAGAGCTCTTGCTCACCGGCACCTTGGCGCCGGCGCGGCGTGCCTAAGACAAGCCGATCGCGATGGCCTGCTTGCGACTCTTCACTTTCTTGCCTGTGCGACCGCTCTTCAACATGCCTTCCTTGCGCTCTTGCATTGCCGCTTCAACTTTTTCAGACGCCTTTTTTCCATACCTTGCCATGGGACAACGCCTCTCACCTGATGGCGGACTTTGATCAGACCTCTGCAAACACCTGTTGCTGCAAAGCTTCCGGCGGATTGGACCTGAATAAGCTTTGTTCGCCGGTGTCTGTCAGCAATGTCTATTCCAAGTCCTGCGACCAGCGACTGCAGAGGAAGCGCCACTTTGGAAATGACGAAAGGGCGGGGGCGTGATTTGCCCGAAGTGCCCAAAAGCCGGTAAATTTTTCAACATCATCGCTGCCATCGAAATGCGGCCAGTCACTCGCGATGGCATTCGGTACCATGACCTACCAGCCAAACCAGCAACGGTATCAGTCGAACTTCACGCCGGCAGCACGCACCAGTCCCGCCCACTTCTTCGTCTCGGCTGCAATGAAAGCGGCGGTATCGGCCGGACTTGCGCCAGCATCGACGATATAGCCGTCACGCTCCAGCGCCGTCTTCACCGGCGCGGAAACCAGCACGGCATTGATGGCGCGGTTGAGAGTGGCGATCACCGCAACCGGGGAGCCGGCCCGGGTCACCATGGTGTACCAGGCCCCGGAGGTGTAGCCCGGATATCCCGATTCGGCGATGGTGGGCAGGTCCGGATAGGTCGGCAGGCGCTTTTCCGAAGTGGCTGCCAGCAATTTGAGCTTGCCCGATTTCACCAGGCCCTGCACCGAGGGTGGCCCCACCAGGTGGATGTCCACCTGCTCACCCACCAGGTCTGCCAGCACCTGGGCGTTGCCCTTGTAGGGAACATGCAGCATGCGGATCCCCGCCATGGTCTCCAGCAGCACACCGCCGAAATGCGAAGGCGAGCCATTGCCAACCGATCCATAGCTGATGCTGTCCGGCCGGGATTGCGCCAGCTTCACCAGTTCGGCGATCGTGTTGGGTGCAAAACCCCGGCGGGCCGCGACCACCTGGTAGTTGGAGGCGATACGCGCGATGGGTGCGAAGTCCCTGACGGCATCGTAAGGCAGCTTCGCATAGGCGGCAGGGTTCACCGCCAAGGTCGAGCCCGGGGCCAGCAAGAGCGTGTAGCCATCGGCACTGGCCCGCGCTGCGATCTCCGCGCCCACAATGGTGTTGGCTCCGGCGCGGTTGTCCACCAGCACCGACTGCGCGAGCTGGCCGGCCAGGGCCTCGGCGATGGTGCGACCGAGAATATCGGCGCCGCCACCGGGCGGAAAGGGCACCACCAGGCGCAAGGGGCGCGAGGGATAGCTCTGGGCAAGCACCGGGTTGAAGGGCCAGGCCAGGCCGACTGCAGCGGCGCCGCCCAGGAGCACAAGGAGGGGGAGGGTCCGCGCAGCCAAGGGTGTCCAAATCAGCATCATTTCACTCCGCCGTGATATTGGCCGACTTGATCACCTTGCCCAGGCGTTCGTAATCGGTGCGTACGATGCGCGCCAGCTCTGCCGGCGTGCTGCTGCGTGCTTCGGCGCCCTGGTTGGCCAGGCCCTGTATCACTTCGGGCACGGCCAGCATCTTCACCAGCTCGGCATTGAGCCGGGCGACGATGGGCGCCGGCGTCTTCGCCGGCACGAACAGGCCCCACCACAGGTCATATTCGAAATTCGCCACGCCGGCCTCGCCCATGGTGGGCACATCCGGCACGGCATTGGAACGGCGCGCCGTGGTCACCGCCAATGCCTTCAGCTTGCCGCTTTTCACATAGGGCAGCACGCCGGGAATGGTGTTGAACAGGATCTGCACGCGATCCTCCAGCAGGTCGGGCATGGCCTGCACCACGCCCTTGAAGGGGACATGCACCATGTTCACGCCCACTAATGACTTCAACCACTCGGTGGCGATGTGATTGGGCGCGCCGATGCCGGCCGAGGCATAGAAGATCTTGCCGGGGGATTTCTTCGCTACGTCGATCAGCTCGCGCACACTATTCACCTTGAGCGCGGTGTTCGCCACCAGAATCTGCGGATTGGTGACAATCAGGCTGACCGGATCGAAATCGCGCACCGGGTCATAGGTGATCTTGCTGTTGATGAGCGGTGCAATGACCAGACCAGCGGAGGTGCCAAACAGCAGGGTGTAGCCGTCAGCCACCGCCCGTGCCGCCGTTTCCGTGGCAATGAGGCCGCCCGCACCACCGCGGTTGTCGGGGATCACCTGCTGCTTGAGCGCTTCGGACAGCTTGGTCGTCACCAGGCGCGCGACGATGTCGGTACTGCCGCCAGCGGGGTAGGGAATCATCATGCGCAGCGGCTTGGCCGGCCAGGGCGCCTCATCGGCGGCCAGGGAGGAGGCCGGTGCGGCCAGAGCCAGCAGGGCGGCAATACTGGTCGCGGTGGCGCAGGCGAGGGCGCGCAGAACCTGTCGTTTCATGTTTCCTCCAGTCGTGCCAGTGCCGGTGCTGATCCGAGTACAGCGGCCTGGCATTTATTATCAAATACAGATGGCATGCTTTTCCAGCATTGGATCAATAGCCGCATTGTTATCAGGGTGTTTCAGCCCTTCATCTCGATGAACTCCAGCTGCACCCCGTCCGGTCCCTCGAAGAAGCAGGCACGCCGGCCGCCGCTGACCACCGTCTCCTCCAGGATCTTCGCCTTGCGCGCCTTGAGTTTCGCCACCACGCTGTCGTACTCGTCACTGTCGATGGCGATATGCTCCATGCCCAGGGTCTGGGCACGCGTCTGGCTGGCAAGGATGCCGGTGACGTTCAGCGACAGGCCGTGCAGGTCCAGGCGCAAGCCGCCATTGGGACTGCGGCTGACGATCTTCGCGCCCAGGGTGTCGACGTAGAAATCCGCCGTGGCTTCCGGATCATTGGTCTTCAGGTGCAGGTGATTGAGCTTGAATGGCATGGCTGTCCTCCTTGGGATGTACAGCGGGAATGCGCTTCGTGCAGCGCCGGCAATGCATCAGGAACAACGGGGTCGGAAACAAACGCTGGCACCGGAGCCGGATCGGGCCAGCAGAAACGCAGACTAGCAGAAGCGGCAACGGCGGGCCGCGGCCCGCCGTGCATTCACATTCCCGGCTGATACTGCGCCGGGGGAAGCCGATGCTCAATCCGGCTTGATGTTGTGTTCCTTGACGATCTTCGACCACTTCGCCACATCCTCGCGCAGCATGTCGGCGAACTGCTCGGGTGAACTCCCCACCGGGATTACCCCCAGTTCGGCGAACTTCTCGGTGAATTCCGGCGAGCGCACGATCTTCACCAGTTCCGCGTGCATGCGGTTGATGATGGGGCGCGGCGTGGCCGCCGGCGCCAGCAGGCCGTAGTAGGTGGCCGCCTGGAAGCCGGGGAAGCCGCTCTCGTGCATGGTGGGCAGATCCGGCAGCACCGGCAGGCGGGTCAGCGA
>CAIPGJ010001091.1 GCA_903864555.1 uncultured Pseudomonadota bacterium
CAGCACGGTGGCGCCATCGATGGATTTCACGTCATTCCAGAACATCACTTCGTTCAGCACGCCTTCTGCGGCGATGATGACGTCCGCGCCTGCATCAACAGCCATTTGGGCAGTCGAGCGGAAACTGGTCATCACCGCCTCGGGATTCTTCAGGGAGGCATCGAGTTCCTTCTCGTGCACAGGGTGGTCCATGGTGACGATGTCGCGGATGCGATTACCCAGGCCATGGCTGTCGATGACGTGGCGCAGGCGGACCAGTTGGGCGGGGCCCATCGCCACCAAACTGAACTGTTCACCCAGGGTGCAGGCCAGCAGCATGGCACTTTCGGCCATGCCGACTACTGGAATGTCCAGCAACGAGCGTATTTCTCCCAGGAAAGGCTCGCTGAAACTGCCGAGGATGACGGCATCGAAGCCCTGAGCCTCGGCGCGTCGGCAAATGCCGATCACCTCGTGCTGGATGAGGTGCTTGGCATAGGCGTAGCGGTACATCTCGGTGGGCAGATGGGACTTAAACCACTTGTCCGAAATGCCATTCACGCTGACTTCGACGCCAGCCTCGCACACCTGGTGTGCATGCCGTTCCAGGGCGTCCCGGTAATTGGGCAGGCGCTCCAGGTTGGTCATGGACTGATACCAGAAACGCATGGTCATGAAAGCTTCTCCCTTGCCTGCCCGATGTTTGTCTCGATGGAGGCTTTGATCTGTGCCGCCGCCTTCAATTGTCCAGCTTGATGCCGGCCGTCTTGATGATCCTGGAGAACTTGGTCATCTCCGATCGCATCAGTGCGGCAAACTGGTCCGGCGTGGACGTGAAGGGCGCGAGCCCCTGTTTGGTCAGCTGCTCCCTTGCGTCGGCGGTGCCCATGAGCCGGGTGATCTCGGTGCTCAGCTTGCTGATGATGTCATTGGGCGTAGCCGCCGGCGCCAGCACCCCGAACCAGGTTTGCATCTCGAAACCCGACAGCCCGCTTTCGGCAAAGGTGGGGAGCTGCGGCAGCACCGGCGAGCGCGCGTCTCCGGCATAGGCAATGGCTTTCAGCCGGCCGTTCCTGATGTGCTGAATGACGTTCACCGGCGAGCTGAACATGACCTGCACCTGTCCGCCCATGAGGTCGGTGAGCGCGGGCCCGGAACCCTTGTAGGAAATCTGCTGCATGTCGAATCCCGCCAACATCTTCAAGAGCTCGGCGGCCATGTGTATGCCCGTGCCGTTACCGGAGGTCGCGTAATTGAGCTGGCCGGGTCTGGCTTTGGCCAGCGCAATGAGCTCCTGCAGGCTGCCTGCGGGCACCGAAGGATGCACCACCAGCACGTACTCGCTGCTGGCGATGGTGGCCACCGGTGCGAAATCCTTGATGGCATCGAAAGGCGTTTTCACCAGATTGGCCACGATGACATGATCGGCCGCGATGGTCATCAGGGTGTAACCGTCAGGAGCGGATCGGACCAGGGCTTCGGCGCCGATGACAGTGTTGCCGCCGGGGCGGTTGTCCACGATCACCTGCTGGCCCCAGCTATCGGTCAACTTCTGGCTGACGAGCCTGGCCATGGCCGTGACACTGCCACCGGGCGGGTAGGGGCTGATCATGCGGATCGGCTTGCCGGGGTAGGCCTGCTGGGCTGCGCTGTTGCCGGCTGCAGCCAGCAGTGCAAGCATGAGCATGGCAGAAACAGATTTCATTCGGCATCTCCTCGTGAAACCACAGGGGCAGGGTCGTGTTTTAACATACAACCCCACTGGAACAGCCCTGTAAAGACCGGCATCTTGTGGCGCACCATGTCGGGGGCAGCAGAACCATTCGCGGCGTTGATGATGCCTCGCGGGAGCGGTTGCCCAAGCGACGCTTCCTGATTCCCTCACGCTGGCCAGCCACTACTCGTCGTAAAAAAACCGCCCCACCTTGAGTCCGATCACCCAGGGCTTTTCCTGGTGCTCCACTTCCATGCGGAATTCCACCGACACCCGCAGCGAGCCGTC
>CAIPGJ010001092.1 GCA_903864555.1 uncultured Pseudomonadota bacterium
CGGTGCCCGGACGCGCGGGACGCAGGGTCATGGCGACCTTTTCGCCTGTGTGCAAACCCACGCCGGTGGCGCGTATCAGGGACTTCAGTGTTCGTTGCCGTAGCATGTGTTCGCTTGCGTGCCCGTTATGGCCAATAACTGTTATTGATTGCTGATCGCCGACTCGCCATGCGCTGCAATGCACAAAACGAACGCGATGTTATCACGGGGCACTGTGCCGGAGGCAGGGCACAGTACCCCATGACAGGCGTCTTCGGACGCGGGTCGACACGTCCGATTATTGCCGGCGCGGCTTGCGGTCCTTACGCCGGACCGTCAGTCGCAGTGACGCGTGCTTCCTAGTCCGCCTGCTTGCGCAGGAAGGCCGGGATGTCGTACTTGTCCACACCGCTGTTGGTCAGCGCCTCGATGGTCGAGGCACGATCACGCCGGCGGAAGACGTTGGGAGCCGCATCGCCGATCATGTCGGCTGCCAGGGCGGCGGTGCCACCCAGAACCGGCATGTTATCCGTGCCGGTGCGCTGGGTCACCACCAGTTGCGGCTGCGGCTTGGTTGCGCGTGCCGTGGCCGGCTGGCCCAGGCCCGTGGCAACCACGGTGACACGCAGGTCATCGGCCATGACATCGTCGTAGACCGCACCGAAGATGATGGTGGCATCGTCCGCGGCGAACGAGCGGATGGTGTTCATCACTTCCTTGGTCTCACGCAGCTTGAGGCTGGACTTGTTGGCGGTGATGTTGACCACCACACCGCGGGCGCCGGAGAGGTTCACGCCTTCCAGCAGCGGGCTGGCCACGGCGGCTTCGGCGGCGATGCGCGCGCGATCGATGCCATTGGCGCTGGCCGAACCCATCATGGCCATGCCCTGCTCGCTCATCACGGTGCGCACGTCCTGGAAGTCGACGTTGATCAGGCCGGGGACATTGATGATTTCGGAGATGCCGGCGACCGCATTCTTCAGCACGTTGTCGGCGGCCATGAAAGCCTCCTCCATGGACACGTCGTCACCAAGCACCTCTTCGAGCTTCTCGTTGAGGATGACGATGACCGAGTCCACATGCTCGGACAATTCGGCAATGCCGTTCTCGGCCGACTGCAGCCGGCGCGCGCCCTCGAAGGAGAAAGGCTTGGTGACCACGGCCACCGTCAGGATGCCCATTTCCTTGGCCACTTCGGCCACCACCGGTGCGGCACCCGTGCCGGTGCCACCACCCATGCCTGCGGTGATGAAGACCATGTGCGCACCACGCAGGGCTTCGGCGATCTGCTCGCGTGCCTCCAGGGCTGCCGCACGTCCGGCTTCGGGCTTGGCTCCGGCACCAAGGCCGGTGGCCCCGAGCTGGATCTGGCCCTTGGCCTGGCCGCGCAGCAGGGCCTGCGCATCGGTGTTGGCGGCGATGAACTCCACCCCTTGCACACCATTCTTGATCATGTGGTCCACGGCGTTGCCACCGGCGCCACCTACGCCTATGACTTTGATGACGGTGCCGTTACCGTTGCCATTGTTTTCGACAATTTCGAACATGCTTGCCTCCGTTATTTAAAAAAATGCCTTGCGGCCGACCCTGCATTGAAAGGAACCACCACGCTTGAAACCTGCCGCACCACCGGAGCGGTCTATCTTGAAACCTGTAACTGCCTGCATTTGCCCATCAAAAACTTTGCCTTGCGCGATACATGCCCATCAGAAATTCCGCTGCAGCCATTCGCGCATCTTCGATCACGAACAAGGGGCCACCCCTTGTAAATCCCCGACTTTGGGATGCGCGATGCATGCCCATCAGAAATTCCGCTGCAGCCATTCGCGCATCCTTTCGAGCACCTGCTTGAACGACCAGCCCTGGCGCGCGATCAGTCCGCGCTGGGTCTGTGCCTTGCCCTCGAGCAGCAGGCCGATCACCGTGGCGTAGCGTGGATTGCGCACCACGTCGGACAGGCCGCCTTCGTAACGCGGCACGCCCAGACGCACCGGCATGTGGAAAATCTCCTCGCCCAGCTCGACCATGCCCTGCATCACCGAGGAGCCGCCGGTCAGCACGATCCCCGAGGACAGCAGCTCCTCGTAGCCTGAATCGCGCAGCACCTTCTGCACCATCGAATAGAGCTCCTCGACACGCGGCTCCACCACCTCGGCCAGCGTCTGGCGCGACAACTGGCGCGGCGGGCGATCACCCACGCCGGGCACTTCGATCATCTGCGCCGGATCGGCCAGCTGGTGCAGCGCGCAGCCGTGGCGGATCTTCAGGTCCTCGGCGTCGCTGGTGGGCGTGCGCAGGGCCATGGCGATGTCGTTGGTGATCTGGTCGCCGGCGATGGGCACCACGGCGGTATGGCGGATCGCACCTTCGCGGAACACCGCGATGTCGGTGGTGCCGCCGCCGATGTCCACCAGGCACACGCCCAGTTCCTTCTCGTCCTCGGTCAGCACCGCGAGCGACGAGGCCAGCGGCTGCAGGATCAGGTCGCTCACCTCCAGGCCGCAGCGGCGCACGCATTTCACGATGTTCTGTGCCGCCGACACGGCACCGGTGACGATGTGCGTCTTCACCTCCAGGCGCACCCCGGACATGCCGATCGGCTCCTTCACCCCGTCCTGGCCATCGACGATGAATTCCTGGGTGAGGATGTGCAGCACCTGCTGGTCGGTCGGGATGGGCATGGCGCGTGCAGTCTCGATGGCACGCTCCACGTCGAGCGGCGTCACTTCCTTGTCCTTCACCGCCACCATGCCGGTGGAGTTGAAGCTGCGGATATGGCTGCCCGCGATCCCGGTGAAAACCGTCAGGATCTTGCAGTCGGCCATCAGTTCAGCTTCCTCGAGCGCGCGCTGGATGGCATTGACCGTGGATTCGATGTTCACCACCACGCCCTTTTTCAGGCCGCGCGATTCGTGGCTGCCCATGCCGACCAGTTCCATGCGCCCGTCCGGGGCGAGCTCGGCGACGACGGCCACCACCTTGGAGGTGCCGATGTCCAGCCCGACGATGAGATTCTTGGCGTCCTTCATGCTGGTTGCTTTCGCTCCTGTGGGCGCTTCGGTGGGGTGGAAGGGATGGTCGTGTCCTTGAGGCCGGGCACGCGTAATGCAAAACCGTTGCTGTAGCGCAGGTCGACGTAATCGAGGCGCCGCTGCAAGGGCGCCAGCGACACCGGGTAGACGGCGACAAAGCGCGCCAGGCGCGCGTCGATGCCTTCCTTTTCCGACTCGCGCCCGAGTTGCACCGACAGTCCATTGGAGAGGCGGATCTGCCAGCTGTAGCGCGGCGACAAGGTGACGGCCCGAGGCTGCAGTTGCAGCGGCTCGAGGATGCCGCTGAAGGCGGCGTAACGACGGCTCACTTCGCGCGCGGTGCCGGCCGGGCCGGCGAACTGCGGCAGCGCCGCGGCCGCCTGGCTGTACGGCGCGGTGAACACTTCGCCATGCACGTTCACCAGCCGGCTCTCCTCGGGCTGGCCCCAGCGCGCCATGGGCACATGCTCTTCCATGCGCACCACCAGGCGGTCGGGCCACTGGCGGCGCACTTCGGCGCGCCGCACCCAGGGGATGGTCTCGAACAGGATGCGCACCGCATCCAGGTCCATGTTGAAGAAGGTGCCACCGATGCGACCCTGCAGCGCCTTCACCACCTCGGCGCGCCCGACATGGCGCAGTTCGCCCTCGATGAGAATGGTGCGCAGCAGGAACATGGGCGAATCCACCACCAGCTTCACGCCACCCCAGGCGGCCAGCGCGAAGGCGAAGGCGAACAGCGAACTGGCGATGCTATTGAGCAGGCGGTGGTTATCCCACATGGGTGCCCCCCTCGCTCAGTTGCGCGTTGAGGCCCGCGCTTTGCAGCACGCGCAAGCACAGGTCCTCGTAGGAGATGCCGGCGTGGCGCGCCGCCATCGGCACCAGCGAATGGTCGGTCATGCCCGGAGAGGTGTTGATCTCGAGGAAGTAGGGCTTTCCCTGGCGGTCCACCATGACATCGGCGCGGCCCCAGGCACGGCAGCCGATGGCATCGAAGGCGCGCAGCGCTTCGGCACGGATGGCGTTCTCCGCCTCGGCCGGCAGTCCACAGGGCACGATGTAGCGCGTGTCATTGGCCAGGTACTTGGCCTCGTAGTCGTAGAAGTCGCGCGGCGTCTCCAGGCGATCAACGGCAGCGTGTCACGCCCGAGGATGCCGGCGGTGAATTCTGCGCCCTCGATGAACTGCTCGGCGATCACCAGCGGGTCGTAGTTGGCGGCCAGGGTCCAGGCCTCTTCGAGGTCGGCGGCCACGCGCACCTTGCTCATGCCCAGCGAAGAACCTTCGCTCGCCGGCTTGACCATCAGCGGCAGGCCCAGGCGCTGCACCACGCCCTTGAAGTCCATGCCGGCCCTGAGCAGCTCATAGCGCGGCGTGGACACGCCGCTGGCCTGCCAGATCAGCTTGGTGCGCCACTTGTCCATGGCCAGGGCGCTGGCCAGCACGCCGGAGCCGGTATAGGCGATGCCCAGCAGTTCCAGCGCGCCCTGCAGCGTGCCATCCTCGCCATGGCGGCCATGCAGCGCGATGAAGACTCGCTGGAAGCCTTGCTTGTTCAGCTCGTCGAGGCCGCGCGAGGCGGGATCGAAGGCGTGTGCGTCCACACCGCGTGACTGCAGCGCGGCCAGCACCATGGCGCCGCTCTTCAGCGAGACGGCGCGTTCGGCCGAACGGCCGCCTAACATCACGGCCACCTTGCCGAAATCAGCCGGCTTCATGATGGCGCTCATGCCCCGCCCCCCTGCACGGCATCGCCAACGATGCGCACTTCGGGCAGCAGGTCGACGCCGCAGCGCGCTTTCACCGAGGCGCGCGCATGCGCGATCAGCGCCTCGATGTCGGCGGCACTGCCCGCCCCGGCCGGATTGACAATGAAGTTGGCGTGCTTCTCCGAGATGCGCGCCCCGCCGATGGCATGGCCCTTGAGGCCGCAGGACTCGATCAGCCGCGCAGCATAATCACCCGGCGGGTTGCGGAACACCGAGCCGGCGTTGGGCAGGTTGAGCGGCTGGCTGGCGATGCGCTTGCCGAGCAGTTCGCGGATGCGTTCGCGCGAGGTGGCGCCATCGCCGGCGCGCAATCGCAGCCAGGCACCCAGGAAAAACTCCTCGCCGCCGGTGATCCGTTCGCAGTGGCGATAGCCAATGCGGTATTCGGCCGGCGTGCGCTCGTGCAGCGCGCCCCGACGGTCGATGGTCTGCACGCGATCGACGAATTCCCAGGTCTCCGAACCATGGCAGCCGGCATTCATGGCCAGCGCGCCACCCAGCGTGCCGGGTATGCCGGCCAGGAACTCGGCGCCTTCCAGGTCATGCCGCGCGGCAAAGCGCGCCACCTTGGGGGCGGCAGCACCGGCATCGGCAAACACCAGTCCATCGTCCATGCGCATGGCCGCGTGGGTGCTGTGCATCAGCACCACCGTGCCGCGAAAGCCGCCATCGCGCACCAGCAGGTTGCTGCCCAGTCCGACGAAACACAGTGGCTCATCAACCGGCAGCCGGCGCAGGAAGGTGGCCAGGTCCTCGATGTCGGCCGGCACGTAGCAGCGCGCGGCACGACCGCCGCTGCGCCAGCTGACATGCCGCGCCATGGGCTCGTCGGCGCGCAGCTGCCCGCGCAGGGCCGCGCCATTCAGGCCGGGCGCGATGTGGAGAAGGTCGGCCATGTTCATCGCTTCCCGCCTGACGCGGCTACCGGAGCGACCGGGGCCAGCTGGGCCGCCTGGGCCACCTGGGCCGGCACGCCGCCGATGGAACCGGCGCCCATGCTCACCACGACATCACCGTCTTTCACCGCCTTCAGGATGGCGGCCGGCATGTCGGCAATCTTCTCGACAAACACCGGCTCCACACCAGCGCTATCGCCGGCGGCCACGCGAATGGCACGCGCCAGGGCGCGTCCGTCGGCGGCCACGATGGGTGACTCGCCCGCGGCATACACCTCGGCCAGCAGCAGCGCGTCCACGCTGGTGAGTATGGCAACGAAATCCTCGAACAGGTCGCGCGTGCGCGTGTAGCGATGCGGCTGGAAGGCGAGCATGATGCGCCGCCCGGGGAATGCGCCGCGCGCTGCCTCGAGGGTGGCTTTCATCTCGGCCGGGTGATGGCCGTAATCATCGACCAGGGTGAAGCTGCCGCCTGCGGGCACCGCCAGTTCGCCATAACGCTGGAAGCGCCGGCCGACACCGCGGAACTCGGAGAGCGCCTTGATGATTGCCGAGTCGGCCACACCCAGTTCGGTGGCCACGGCGATCGCCGCCAGCGCGTTCTGCACATTGTGGCGGCCCGGCAGGTTCAACTGCACCTCCAGGGGCGCCGCGCCTTCGCGCAGGCAGCAGAAATGCATGCGCTCGCCGGAAACGATGTCCACGGCGCGCACCATCGCGTCTTCGCGCATGCCGTAGCTGACCACGGGCCTGGAGATGAAGGGCATGATCTCTCGCACATTGGCGTCATCGATGCACAGCACCGCGCTGCCATAGAAGGGCAGGTTCTGCAGGAATGCCACGAAAGACTGCTTCAGCTTGGCGAAGTCGTGCTGATAGGTCTCCATGTGGTCGGCATCAATGTTGGTAACCACCGCCATCATCGGCTGCAGGTGCAGGAAGGAGGCATCCGACTCGTCGGCTTCCACGACGATGAGTTCGCCCGCGCCCAGCCTGGCATTGGAAGCCGAGGCATTCAGGCGGCCGCCGATGACATAGGTCGGATCCAGCCCGGCCTCGGCCAGCACGCTCGCCACCAGGCTGGTGGTGGTGGTCTTGCCGTGCGTGCCGGCCACCGCCACCCCCTGCTTCAGGCGCATCAGTTCGGCCAGCATCAGCGCGCGCGGCACCACGGGGATGCGCCTGTGGCGCGCCGCCATCACCTCGGGATTGTCGCTGCGCACGGCCGTGGAGACCACCACCACATCGGCATGCGCGACGTTCTCGCGGGCATGGCCGGTGATGACCTTGGCGCCCTGCGAGACCAGGCGCTCGGTGGCCGAATTCGACGCCAGGTCGGAGCCGCTCACCTCATAGCCCTGGTTGAGCAACACCTCGGCGATGCCGGACATGCCGGACCCGCCAATGCCAACGAAGTGAATACGCTTGACCTTGTGCTTCACTTGGCCACCTCCGCGCAGATCTGCGCCACGCGCTCGGTGGCATCGGCCCGCGCCAGCGCGCGCGCCTTGCCGGCCATGTCGAGCAGCCTCGCTCGGTCCAGCGATTGCAGCAACTGCGCCAGGCCCTGCGGGGTCATTTCGGATTGCGGGAGCAGCACGGCTGCGCCAGCATCGGCCAGGTGGCGCGCATTGCTGGTTTGGTGGTCATCCACGGCATGTGGAAAGGGCACCAGCACGCTGCCCACGCCGGCCGCAGCCAGTTCGGCAATCGTCAGGGCGCCGGCACGGCAGATGACCAGGTCGGCGGCGGCATAGGCCCCGGCCATGTCTTCGATGAAGGCCAGCGCTTCGCCGCGCACGCCGGCCCTGGCGTAATTCGACTTGAGTCCCTCCAGGTGCTGCACGCCGGCCTGGTGGCGCACGATGGGGCGGATCGCGTCGGGCATCAGGGCCAGCGCCTGGGGCAGCATATCGTTGAGCGCCTTGGCGCCCAGGCTGCCACCCACCACCAGGATCTGCAGCGGGCCGCTGCGTCCGGCGAAACGCTGTTGCGGCGCAGGCAGCGCCGCAATGTCCGCGCGCACCGGATTGCCGGTTTCCACCGCACCCGGCAGCGCCCCGGGAAAGCCAACCAGCACCTTGTCCGCCACTTTCGTGAGGGCGCGATTGGTCATCCCGGCCACGGAGTTCTGCTCATGCACAACCAGTGGCCGGCCCAGCAATGCAGCCATCATGCCGCCCGGGTAGGCCACATAGCCCCCCATGCCCAGCACCACATGGGGACGATGCCGCAGCATCGCACGCAGCGCCTGCCAGAAAGCGCGCAAGAGGCGCAGCGGCAGCAGGGCCAGCGTCACCAGCCCCTTGCCACGCACGCCGGAAAAATTCACCGGCGCCATGGTGTAGCCACGCGAGGGCACCAGGCGCGCCTCCATGCCGGTGGGCGAACCCAGCCAGATGACGCCCCAGCCGCGGTCGCGCAGGCAGTCGGCCACGGCCAATCCGGGGAACACGTGTCCGCCCGTGCCGCCGGCCATGATCATGATGGTTTTGCCGGGCTTGCCCGATGGTCGGCTCATATTGCCTGACCCCGCGCCATCTGCCGGCCTTCCCAATCGATGCGCAACAGGATCGCGATGGCGATGCAGTTGGCGAGGATGCCGCTGCCACCGAAACTCATCAGCGGCAGGGTCAGTCCCTTGGTGGGCAGAACACCCATGTTGACGCCCATGTTGATCAGCGCCTGCACCCCCAGCCAGACGCCGATGCCCTGGGCCACCAGGGCCGAGAACGGGCGCTCGAGGTTGACCGCCTGGCGGCCGATGGCAAAGGCGCGCAGCACCACCCAGGAAAACAGTACCAGCACCAGCAGCACGCCGGTCAGGCCCAGTTCCTCGGCGATCACCGCCAGCAGGAAGTCGGTATGCGCCTCGGGCAGGTACATCAGTTTTTCCACGCTCGCGCCCAGGCCGACGCCGAAGAATTCACCACGACCAAAGGCAATCAGCGCATGCGAGAGCTGGTAACCCTTGCCGAAGGGGTCGGACCACGGATCCATGAATCCGAAGATGCGCTGCATGCGATAGGGCGAGGTGAGCACCAGCGCTGCAAAGCCCACGCCCATCATCACCACCAGGCCGGCAAACCAGCGCCCGTTCATGCCGCCGAGGAAAAGGATGCACATGGCCACCGAGGTAATGACCACGAAGGCGCCGAAGTCCGGCTCGCGCAGCAGCAGCCAGCCCACCACCATCATCACCCCCAGCATGGGCAGCAGGCCCTGCTTGAAGCTGTGCATGAGCGCGGACTTGCGCACCGTGTAATCGGCGGCGTACAGCACCGCGGCCAGCTTCATGAATTCCGAAGGCTGCAGGGTGATGAAGCCCAGCGACAGCCAGCGGCGCGCGCCATTCACCTCGCGCCCCAGTCCGGGCAGCAGCACCAGCACCAGCGCCAGCACCCCACCGACGAAGACCAGCGGCGCAATGCGCTGCCAGATGCGCATGGGCACCTGGAACACCAGCATCGCCCCGATCAGGCCGACCACCAGGAACAGGACGTGGCGGATGAGGAAGTAGTTGGCACGCCCGCCGGTGAAGCGCGACACCTCGGCCATGGCAATCGACGAGGAGTACACCATCACCAGGCCCAGGGTGAGCAGCAGGAGCGCCGACCACAGCAGGCCGGCATCGTATTCGGATGGTTGCTCGCGCACGCCAGCGGTGCGCGAGGTACGAGTGGTGCGCGTTGCCGCGCCCGAGAACCAGCCCGAGAGGGACGTCCAGCCGAAACGCTGCAGGGCGCGCTCAAGCATGGGCCAGCGCCTCCACTTCAGCGGCAAACACTTCGCCGCGATGCCGGTAGTTGCGGAACATGTCGAAGCTCGCGCACGCGGGCGAAAGCAGCACCGCATCACCCGCCTGTGCCAGCCCTGCCGCCTGTCGCACCGCATCGGCCATGTCCGCGGCCTTCACCAGGGCGGCGCCGCTGCCCTGCAGGGCCTGTTCGATCACCGGGGCGTCATGGCCGATCAGCACCACGGCGCGTGCGGCGGCCTGCACCGCCGGCTTGAGCGGGGTGAAGTCCTGTCCCTTGCCTTCGCCGCCGGCAATGAGAACGATGCGTCCGCCCCCCCCATCACCCAGCCCCGCCAACGCGGCCACCGTGGAGCCGACATTGGTGCCCTTGGAATCGTCGTACCAGCGCACGCCGGCATGCTCGGCCACCAGTTCGACCCGATGCGGCAGGCCGCGGAATTCGCGCAGCGCCTGCAGCACCTTCCCGCCAGCCGGGCCGTCCAGATCCAGGTCCAGGCCTGCGGCATGGCACAGCGCCAGCGCCGCCAGGGCGTTGGCGGCGTTGTGCAACCCGGCGATGCGCAGTTCCGCCACGGGCATGAGGGCGCGCTGGCCTGCCGCCAACCATTGGCCATCGGCACGCTCGATGAGGCCGAAAACATCCGACCCCGCGGATTCGGACGGCGCATCCAGGCCGAAACTGACGACGCGGCTGCCGGGCCGCGCCATGGTCAGGCTGGCCGGATCATCGCGATTGAGCACCTGCACCCCGGCACCGAGAAAGATGCGCGCCTTCGCCTCGGCGTAGGCCGGCATGCCGCTGTAGCGGTCGAGGTGGTCTTCGCTGAGGTTGAGCATGGTGGCTGCGGCCGGCGCCAGTGAGGCCGTCGATTCGAGCTGGAAGCTGGACAGTTCCAGCACCCAGACTTCGGCGGCACTGCGGCCAGCGTCCGCGGCGACCTCGCGCGCGGACAGCGCATCGAGCACTGACGGGCTGATGTTGCCGGCGACTTCGACATCGAATCCGGCGGCACGGCACAGTGCGCCGGTCATGGAAGTCACGGTGGTCTTGCCGTTGGTGCCGGTGATGGCGAGGATGAGCGGGCGGCGGCCAGCCGCGCGCGGCAGCGATTGGGCGAACAGTTCCACGTCGCCGACCACGGGCACGCCGCGCGCCAGCGCCTGCTGCACCGGCGCGATCTCGCGCGGCACCCCCGGGCTGATGGCAATCAGGTCGACGCCCTCGAAACTGGCATCGCGCCATTCGCCCAGATGCAGTTCGGCAGCGGGCACTGCAGCCAGCAGGTCGTCCCGGCCGGGCGGCGTATCGCGCGAATCGGCCACGCGCAGCTTCGCACCGCGGCGTGCCAGCCACTTTGCCATCGCCAAACCGGTTTCACCCAGACCCAGCACGAGCACCCTTTTTCCTTCCAGCCTCACCGCTTCAGCCCCACCGAATCAGACTGCATATTTATGATCAATTACAAACATTCCCGCTTTCCAGCATTGGATAAAAAAGAGCATTGTTATCAACGTAGCCATTAACGCAACGGTTAACGCAACTTCAGCGTCGACAAACCAAACAGCACCAGCATCATGGTGATGATCCAGAAGCGGATCACCACCTGGGACTCCTTCCACCCGCCGAGTTCGTAGTGGTGGTGCAGCGGCGCCATGCGGAAGATGCGCTTGCCGCCGCTCGCCTTGAAGTACAGCACCTGCAGCATCACCGAGAGTGTCTCGGCGACGAACACGCCGCCCATGATGAAGAGCACGATCTCCTGGCGCGTGATCACCGCCACCGTGCCCAGCGCCGCGCCCAGTGACAGCGCGCCGACATCGCCCATGAAGACTTCTGCCGGATAGGCGTTGAACCAGAGAAAGCCCAGGCCCGCCCCGGCCAGCGCGGCACAGAACACCATCAGTTCGCCGGCCCCGGGGATATAAGGGAAGAGCAGGTACTTCGAATACACCGCATTGCCCACCACGTAGGCGAACAGGCCCAGGGCGCTGGCCACCATCACCGCGGGCATGATGGCCAGGCCATCGAGGCCGTCGGTGAGGTTGACCGCATGACTGGTGCCGACGATGACGAAGAAGCTGAGCGTGATGAACCCGAAGGCCCCCAGCGGATAGGCGATGTTCTTGAAGAAGGGCACGATCAGGTCGGCCTTGGGCGGCAGGTCCATCTCGAAGCCGGAGCGCATCCAGGCGAGGAACAGCTCGAGAATCTTCTCGTTGCTGGGCACCGACACGGCGAAGGCGAGGTAGACGGCGGCGACGCCGCCGATCAGCGCCGACCAGAACAGCTTGGCACGCGCCGACAGGCCCTTGGGATTGCGATAGACCACCTTGCGGTAGTCGTCCACCCAGCCGATGGCACCGAAGCCGAAGGTGACCAGCAACACCACCCAGATGAAGCGGTTGGACAGATCCGCCCACAGCAGCGTCGTGATCAATATCGAGATCAACACCAGCGCCCCGCCCATGGTGGGCGTGCCCGCCTTGGTGAGGTGGGACTTGGGACCGTCATCGCGGACCGACTGGCCGATCTTGTAGGCGGCGAGCTTGCGGATCACCAGCGGGCCGGCCAGCAGGGAAATGGCCAGTGCCGTCATGCTCGCCATCACCGCGCGCAGCGTGATGTAGTTGAACACGCTGAACACGCGGTAGTCCTGGGACAGCCACTGGAACAGGTCGAGCAGCATCAGTGCATCTCCGCCTGGTTGGTTGCGGGGGGGCCGGTGAGCACCGACACTGCGCGCTCCATGCGCATGAAGCGCGAGCCCTTCACCAGCACCGTGGTGCCGGGCGCATCACAGGCGGCCGCCACCGGCAGCAGCTCGTCGACGCTGGAGAAATGTTCCGCCCCGGAGCCGAATGCCCCGGCGGTGTCGTGCGTGGCCGCGCCGGCCAGCAGCAGCCGGTCGATGCCGCGCTCACGCGCGTAGCGGCCGATCTCGGCATGGAAGGCCGGGCCCTGGTCGCCGACCTCGCCCATGTCGCCCAGGATAAGCACGCGCGGGGTGCCCGGCGCCAGCGCCAGCATGTCGATGGCGGCGCGCACCGAATCCGGATTGGCGTTGTAAGTGTCGTCGATGACCACCGCACCCAGGCGCCCCTGTTTCCGCTGCAGGCGGCCATTGACGGCGCTGAAGGCAGCCAGCCCGCGCGCCACGGCGGCCAGGCCGGCGCCCGCGGCTGTCGCCGCAGCGGCGGCCGCCACGGCATTGCGCACGTTGTGCAAACCGGGCACCTGCAGCGTAAAACTCACGCTGCCCTCGGGTGCCTCCAGGATGATGTCGCTGCCGAAATCACGCAGCTGGCAGCGCCCGCTCAGGCTCACCTGGCCGGCCAGGCCGAAGTCGCGAATGCTGCAATCCCCCGGGACGATGCCGCGCCAGTACTCGGCGTATTCCTCATCGGCGTTGATCACGGCGGTGCCACCACCGCGCAGGGCGCCGAACACCGCGCCGTGTTCCTTCGCCACTTCTTCCACGCTGGCCATGAATTCCTGATGCTCGCGCTGGGCATTGTTGATCAGGGCCACGGTCGGAGAGGCAATCGCGGCCAGGGCTCTGGTCTCGCCGGGGTGGTTCATGCCGATCTCGATCACCGCGCAGTCATGCGTTTCACGCAGGCGCAGCAGCGTCAGCGGCAGGCCGATGTCGTTGTTGAAATTGCCCGCAGTGGCCAGGGTCTGCTCATCGCCATAGTGGGCGCGCAGCGCGATGGCAATCATTTCCTTGACCGTGGTCTTGCCGTTGGAGCCGGTCACCGCCACCAGCGGAATATCGAAACGCTGGCGCCAGGCGGCCGCCAGGCGCCCCAGGCCCAGACGCGTGTCATCGACGACGATGGCCGGCAGCGCCGCCTGGGCACAGGCTGCTTCCCCTGCTGCATCGACCATGGCGGCCGCGGCACCGCGCCCGCGCACCTCGGCCAGGAAAGCGTGGCCGTCGAAACGCTCGCCGCGCAGCGCGACGAACAAACCACCCGGCTCGATGCTGCGGCTGTCGCTGCTCACCGAGGAGAAGGCCGCCTGCGCGCTGGCACGTGCACCGATGGCACCGGCTGCCTCGAGCGTGTCCATCATGATCCCTGGACTCATGTTTGGCCCCCGTTGCCGCCCCGGCTGGCCAGCCGGCCTGCCGGCTGCCAGCGTGCCAGCGCCGCCTGGGCATGCGCAGCATCGGAGAAGGCGTCGCGGCGCCCCTGCACTTCCTGATATTCCTCGTGGCCCTTGCCGGCCAGCAGCACCACGTCACCGGACTGAGCCGCGGCCACCGCCAGGCCGATCGCGCGCACGCGGTCCGCCTCGATCTCGACCTTCGCGCCCGCAGGCATGCCCTGCATGATCTCGGCGATGATCCCGGCCGGATCCTCCGAGCGGGGGTTATCGCTGGTGAGCAGGATGCGGTCGGCATGGCGTGCGGCAACCGCACCCATCAGCGGACGCTTACCGCGGTCGCGGTCACCGCCGCAGCCGAACACGCAGATAAGGCGGCCGCCAGTGGCACGCGCATCGCGCAGCGCCGACAGGGTTTGTTCCAGCGCATTGGGGGAGTGGGCAAAGTCCACCACCACCATGGGCAGGTGCTCGCCACCCAGGCGCTGCATGCGCCCGGGCACCGACTCCAGCCGGGCAAGTGCGGCGGTGGCATCGGCAAAGGGCACGCCGGAGACCAGCATCATGCCCAGCACTCCCAGCAGGTTGGCCATGTTGAAGCGGCCGATCAGGCGGCTTTCGATACGTGCCTCGCCCCAGCTGCTGCGCACCGTGAAGGCGATGCCCCGCGCAGATACCGTGGCCTCATGCGCCTCCAGCCAGCCAGCCAGCCCGGCGCGGCGCGCCACGTGCTCGTATAGGCTGTAACCGATGCGATTGACGCTGCCGCCGGCCAGCAGGCGCGCGATCTGCACGCCCTGCACATCATCCATGTTGAGCACGGCCTGCTTCAGGCCGGGCATCTCGAAGAGTTTCTGCTTGGCGCGCGCGTAGCTTTCCATGTCGCCGTGGTAGTCGAGATGGTCGCGCGACAGGTTGGTGAACAGCGCCGCACCGAAACGCATGCCGTTGACACGGCCCTGCTCCAGGCCGATCGAGGACACTTCCATGGCCACGCCCTGGGCGCCCTCGGCCAGCAGCCTGGCCAGAGAGCGCTGCAGCAGCACCGGGTCGGGCGTGGTGTTCACGCTGCTGCTGAGCTGGCCGGGCATGCCCATGCCGAGCGTGCCGATCACGGCAGTGCGTGCTCCGCATTCACTGCAGGCGCGTGCCAGCCATTGCGAGCAGGAGGTCTTGCCATTGGTGCCGGTGACACCCATGGTCCACAGTTTTTCCGAAGGATGGCCGTAGACCTCATCGGCCAGGGGGCCGGCGAACTCGCGCAAGCCATCGACGGCCAGTCCGGGGACGGTCCATTGCGCATCCCACTGGAAGCCGGCCTGCTCGTGGATCACGGCGGCGGCCCCGGCGGCAATGGCGCTGCCGATGTGGCGCCGGCCGTCATCGCGGCTGCCCGGCCAGGCCAGAAAAACATCGCCTGGCTGCACGGCACGGCTGTCGGTTTCCAGCGACTTCACCGTCACGCCCTGCGTGGTGAGCCTGTCGAGCAGCTGGCGGACGCGCGAGGGCATCAGATGCTCTCCTCGACTTCCTGCCCGGGCGGGGGCAGCACCACCGGCTTCATGGCGGCATCCGGCGGCACGCGCAGGGTGCGCAGCGCGTTCTCCATGACCTGCGCGAACAGCGGTGCGGCCACCAGGCCGCCGTAGTATTTGCCTGCGGTGGGCTCATCGATCATCACCGCCACCACCAGTCGCGGGCTGGACACCGGCGCAAAGCCGACGAAAGACGATACGTACTTGCTGGCCGCATAGCCGCCGTTTTCCTGCTTGTGCGCGGTGCCGGTCTTGCCGGCGACGCGATAACCCATGATCTGGGCGCGCGGAGCAGTGCCACCGGGATGGACGACGGCCTCGAGCATGGCGCGCATGGCGCGCGCCGTGTCGGCCGAGATCACGAACTGGGCCGGCGGCGGCGTATCCACTTTGACCAGCGAGATCGGCACCAGATCGCCATCGCGCGCGAAGATCGAATAGGCGCGCGCCAACTGGACCAGGCTGAGCGAGATGCCGTGGCCATAGGACATGGTGGCCTGCTCGATCGGCCTCCAGGTCTTGAAGGCGCGCACGCGGCCGGGCGCCTCGCCGGGAAAACCCAGCTTGGGCGACTGGCCGAAACCCACGGCGTTGAAGGTGTTCCACATGCGCTCGGGCGGCATCGCCAGGGCGATCTTGGCCGAGCCGACGTTGGAGGACTTCTGGATCACCTGGAACACCGTGAGCAGGCCCTCGGCGTGGGCATCACGGATGGTGGCCGTGCCGATGGTGAGCCGCCCCGGCGCGGTCTGCACCGTAGTCTCGGGCTTTACCTGGCCCGACTCCAGCGCCGTGGCAATGGTGAAGGGTTTCAGCGTGGAACCAGGCTCGAAGGTATCGGTGACGACGCGGTTGCGCAGGCTGGCGCCAGTGAGATGCACGCGATTGTTCGGGTTGTAGGTGGGGAAGTTGACCAGCGCCAGCATTTCGCCCGTGGTGACATCGAGCACCACCACGCCACCCGCCTTGGCCCTGTGCTCGGTGATGGTGCTCTTCAGCTGGCTGTAGACCATGCTCTGGATGCGCGCATCCAGAGCCAGCACCAGGTCGCGCCCGTCATGGGCGGCCTGGATGGACTGCAGGTCCTCGACGATCTGGCCCCTGCGGTCCTTGATGACGCGACGGCTGCCGGGCTTGCCCGCCAGTTGCTCCTGGAAGGCCAGTTCCACGCCTTCCTGGCCGACATCCTCAGCGCCGGTGAAACCGAGGATGTGCGACATGACTTCGCCGCCCGGGTAGTAGCGGCGATACTCCCGGCTCTGGAACATGCCGGGCAGGCGCAGCTCGGCAATGCGATCGGCCGTCTCCGGGGGAATCTGCCGCTTCACGTAGACGAAGTCGCGATTGGTATCGGCGATGCGCTTCTCGATTTCCGCGGGCGGCATCTCCAGCAGCGACGCCAGCTTGTGCAACTGCGGCTTGTCCAGTTTGGTCTCGCTCGGGATGGCCCACACCGATTTCACCGGCGTGGAAATGGCGAGCGCCTCGCCATGGCGATCGACGATGCGACCGCGATTGGCGCTGATCTCGATGACACGGCTGTGGCGCGACTCGCCCTTGGCCTGCAGGAAATCGTTGTTCCAGCCCTGCAGGTAGACCGCGCGGGCGCCCAGCACCATGAAGCCGAAGAAGAACAGCACCAGCAGCATGCGCGAGCGCCACACCGGCAGGCGCAGGTTGAGCACGGGGCTGGCGGAGTACTTCACTGGCCTGCCTTCGTCGGCTCGGGGATGGCAGGCGCGGCGGGCCTGGACAGCGCGACGGCGGCATCCACCAGTTGCACGCGTCCGGGTGCGGGCGGCTGCATGCGCAGCGAAGTGCGGGCGATGCGCTCGATGCGCGCATGCATGGCCCAGGTGCTCGCCTCGAGCTGCAACTGGCCGTATTCGATGTCGAGCTGGCGCGCGCGCTCCTGCTCCTGGTTGAGCTGGGTGACCAGCTTGCGCGCCTCGTGCTGCGAGGTCACCAGCCCGAGCGAGCACAGCGTCAGCAGGGCGAGCAGCGCAAGGCTGATGCGCGTCATGCACGCCCCCTGCGGCGGGCGGTGGCCGGCGGCATGGCGGCGTCGGTCTTCTCGGCAATGCGCAGGATGGCGCTGCGCGAACGCGGGTTGCGCGCAATCTCCTCGGCGGCTGCGCGCACCGGCTTGCCGATGATGCGCAATTGCGCCGGCGGCAGGTCGGCCGCGCGCACCGGCAGGCGCTCAGGCAGCGAATCCGGCCGCGCCTGTGCCTGCATGAATTGCTTGACGATGCGATCTTCCAGGGAATGGAAGCTGATCACCACGAGCCGGCCTTGCGGTTTGAGCAGACGCAGCGCCTGTGGCAGCATCAACGACAACTCTTCAAGCTCCTGATTGACGTGAATCCGTAGAGCTTGAAACGTGCGCGTCGCCGGGTGGAGGCCCGGCTCACGCGTCCGGACGGCTTGACCCACGATATCGGCAAGCTGCCGGGTGCTCCGTAGAGGCCCTCCTGCCCGAGCAGCAACAATCGCCTTTGCAATCTGTTTAGCAAACCGTTCTTCGCCATAGCGTTTCACGACCTCCCTGATCTCGCCTTCGTCCGCCTGCGCCAGCCACTCGGCCGCCGTCTGCCCACGCGTTCTGTCCATGCGCATGTCCAGAGGACCGTCGCCACGGAAACTGAAGCCCCTGTCCTGCTCATCCAACTGCGGCGAGGACACACCCAGATCCGCGAGGATCCCGTCCACCGACGCACCTGCCTGTGTTGCCTGTGCCGCCACCCCCGCCACCGCCTCGCCCAGTTCGCCAAAGCGCGCATGCAGGAGCGTCAGCCGTTCGTCCTTCAGTTCCCTGCCCGCCGCCACGGCGTCCTCATCGCGATCCAGGGCAATCAGCCGACCCTGCGGGCCCAGTTGCTCCAGGATCAGCCGTGCATGCCCTCCGCGTCCGAAAGTGCAGTCCACGTAAATGCCGTCGCGCCGCAATTCGCCAATGGAGAGGGCACCGACTGCTTCATGTAAGAGAACAGGCGTGTGTGCGGGGCCACGTGCCATCACAGCGAAAAGTTGTCGGTGCCCGGAGGCGCAGAGGAACTGGCGAGCGTCATGGCGTGGGCAAGCTTCTTGTCCCAGGCTTCGACATCCCAGATTTCGAAGTGGCTGCCCTGGCCGACCAGCATGACGTCCTTCTTCAGGTCGGCGAACTTGCGCAGGGCGGGCGAAACGAGGATGCGGCCTTGCGCGTCGAGGGAGAGTTCCTCGGCAAAACCGACCAGCAGGCGCTGCCACCAGCGGGCCTGCTCATTGAAGCTGGACAGGGCCTGGATGCGCGTGCCGATGGGCTCCCAGGCAGGACGTGGGTAGAGCAGCACGCAGCCATCCGGGTGCGCAGTAAGCACAACGGCGCCGCCGCCCGCGTTCAACGCGTCACGGTGGCGCGTTGGTACGGCCAGTCGACCTTTGGCGTCGAGACTGAGTTCCGCTGCCCCTTGAAACACCCTTGTCCCCTGTCAGGTAGTGTTGGAGAGCCTCTGGAATCTCCAGAAATTCCCACTAAATTCTACTTCTCACCACTTTAGAGTAAAGAAAACAGGGGGTCAAGCACAAAAATGGGGAAATTTTTAGTCCTGACAGGGACTTAAGTCATTTTGCGAAGAATTTTAATGAAAATAATAATCAATATTATCAAATAGATAAAAAATTATCTAAAAGTGCTTTATGAAGAAACAGGCCCCAAAGTGGGAAAATTGTTCCCACCAAGGCGGCAGACAGGGACGATTCGCCAGGGAGCGAAGGCTGTGCAGGAGCGGCCGGTCAGAAGGCCCCATGCATGGGGCCAGGGGCCGGCCCGCGTCTGCAGCGCATGAAGGCGCGCGGCCCTCCGGCGCCGCTGACGCGGCCCGGGAGCCAATCAATACTAGTGGAGGTGTTTCTTGGCCTGCGTTGCGCGCGCCGAAGACGTGCCGCTGCTGGGGCTGACTTCACCCTTGCTGCTGCCACTGCCCTGCTCTCCCCAGCGGCGCTCGAACAACTGATGCACCAATTGCAGCGCTTCGCCGATCTCGCCCTGCGAGAAATGCCGCGACAGCAGCGAGGTGACATCCTCGATCATGCTGCGGCGCTGTTCGTCCTGTATCGATTCCTGCGAGGGGCCGACAAACGCCATGGTGCGCTCGTCGCGGCCGTCATCGTGATAGAAGGTCACTTCGACGCCGGCGGCCTGTTCGGCATAGCTGCACAGCGACTCGAAGGCCGACTCCAGCGCGCGCTGGAAATTGCGCCCGACCCAGCCCGTCCAGCACACATCCAGCACACGCCGGCGACGGTCGAAGACAATGCCCGGCTCGTCCTGGTGGGCGCTGCGCGCATCGGCCAGACCATCGAGATCGACATATTCGAGCCAGGCACGCAGAGCCTGCTCCACCTCAGCCTGGGTGACGCCGGCCTTCATGGGAATGACGCCGTGGACGTGAACTTCGGTATGCATGGAAGGGTGCTCCTGATGGGCTGCCGGGGGAAAGGCGGACACCCCGGACAAGAGGGGGCATGCTACGGCCCGCGGAAGGCCAATTCAAGCCTTATTTTCCCCCAGGCGCCGGCAATCCCCCCCCGCGAGGATGGCTCCCCGTGGGTTTATGTCTGACGGGGAGAGCCCGCCTTGGCCACCAGCGCAGGTTCAGCGCGCGTCTTGTCGAGCACGCTCATCGCGGTGGCGACGATGCCGGCAACGTCGCTGACATTGGCCGGGATGATCATGGTGTTGTTGGTGCGTGCCAGCATGGCGAAGGCATTGATGTACTGCTCGGCTATCTTGAGGTTGGCCGCCTGCGCGCCGCCGTCCTTGCCGATCGCCTCAGCGACCGACTCGACCGCGGCTGCAGTGGCCTCGGCCACCAGGCGCAGCGCCGTGGCCTCGCCCTGGGCCTTGTTGACCTGTGCCGTCTTCTCCCCTTCGGACTTGAGGATCGCCGCCTGCTTCTGGCCCTCGGCGACATTGATCTCCTGCTGCTTCTCGCCCTCGGACTTGGCGATGAGCGCGCGCTTTTCGCGCTCCGCGGTGATCTGCTGCTGCATGGCACGCAGGATGGATTCAGGCGGGGTGATGTTCTTGATCTCGTAGCGCAGCACCTTCACGCCCCAGCTGCGGCCGGCCTCGTCCAGCACCGACACCACCTGCTTGTTCATTTCGTCGCGACTATCGAAGGTCTTGTCCAGCTCCATCTTGCCGATCTCGCTGCGCAGCGCGGTCTGCGCCAGTTGCGTGATCGCGGCGATGTAGTTGGACGAGCCATAGGAGGCCAGGCGCGGGTCGGTCACCTGAAAGTAGATGATGCCGTCCACCGAGAGTTGCGTGTTGTCACGCGTGATGCAGACCTGCTCGGGCACGTCGAGTGGCACTTCCTTCAGCGAATGCTTGTAGGCGACGCGGTCGAAGAAGGGAATGATCACGCGCAGGCCCGGCTCGAGGATGGTATGGAAGCGCCCGAAGCGCTCCACCACCCAGGCATTCTGCTGCGGCACGATGCGCACCCCCTCGATGACAAACACCACCACCAGCGCCAAAAGGAAGATGGGCACCGCCCAGGGCCGTGTGGCATCCACCGTGGCCGCGATCATGCTCAGGATGACAACACCGACGAGTTTCGGAAACATGGCAGTTCTCCCTCTCAAGGCTGCATCAGCTTGCACGCATCAGGAATGCACAGACGGCGCGCGCTGGCGCGACACCGTCAGGGTATTGCCCTCCATGCCGACGATATAGAACACGTCGCCTGGGGCGGTGGCCAGATCACTGGCGCCGCTGGCATCGTTTTCGATGAAGGCATCCCAGCGGGTGTCGCGATAGCGGACGCGCGCATGGCGCGCCACCGGGTTGACCCAGGTCTCGAAGCTCACCGACTGGCCGATGTCGAGCGAGGCCATCGGGCTGCCCTCCTGCAACAGGCGGCGCCGGCTCTTTACCCAGAAGGTGCCGACCACCGCCACCACGGCAGCGGTGAGGGCCTGCAGATAGAAGGCAGGACTGTACAAGGCCATGAGGCCGCCCGCGAAGGCAGCCAGGCCCAGCACCAGCAGGAAGAAGGTGCCGGTCAGCAATTCGGCAATGACCAGCACGAAGCCGGCCAGGATCCACGCGACATAGGGTTCAGGCATGCGGGAATCTTACCTCAGCCATGGCCTTCGCGTGCCCTCGGCACACAGCATCATGGCCATCATCCGTCGCCCATGCACGACGTCGGCTGCCTCCTACCTTAAAAGCAGTCGGACACCGACTTTCCCCGGCGGGGGGCTTTCCCTAGGGAAACACTGATCCAGTCTCGAATCGAGGATCACCGTTCAACTGTTTCCTCTGACGTCGGGGACAGACAAGGGGGCGCAGCCCACTGGTTCAGTGCTTCCCTAGAGTCGTTCGCATGCACCGATGCCCTGATGCCAGGGCCGGATGTTTCGGGCGCCGAACCCCAGGTTCAGGACTTTCCCGTATCACTCATTCCGACCCTCAGGAGAATGCAATGAAGAAAACATCGAAGGTCTATCTGGCTTGTCTGGTGCGCGCCGCGCTGGCCTTGCCGCTGGCTGCCACAGCCGCCACCGCAGAACAGGACCAGACAACGCCGCCGAAGCCGACAAGGCGGCCACGCTCGCCCGTGCGGTGGACGGCGTGAAGTCGGTGCACAATGAACTGCCCGTGCGCAACGCAGCCAGCAACA
>CAIPGJ010001093.1 GCA_903864555.1 uncultured Pseudomonadota bacterium
CGCTCAGGTCGATGGCGTCCACCGCCGTCGATGCGCCGAACTGGCAGCTCAGGCCCTCAAGAAGGATGTCAGACATTCAAAAGCTTCCTAACCCTGACCAAACCGGCTGTTCAAGAACCGCAGCTGCACCCAGCGGAACAGAATGACGAGCAGCATCATGAAGAGCCCGACCACGCTGACCTGCTCGGCCTGGCCATTGGCCCAGAGCTTCATCAGCACGACGGAGAGCACCTCCGACCCCACCGCATAGAGCAGCACGGAGGCGCTGAGTTCGCGCATGATGCCGAAGAAGGTGAGCACCCAGCCCACTGCGAAGGAGGGCCAGGCCAGCGCCACCAGAATGCGCCAGAGGGTCTGCATGAAGGTGGCGCCATGGACGCGCGAGCACTCCTCCAGATCATAGGAGAGCTGGGCGTAGGCGCTGGACATGACGCGCACGGAGACGGGGGTGCACAGCGCCACATAGGCCAGCAGCAGGGCCCAGATGGTGCCATAGATGGGGATCGGCCCCGGCAGCATGGCGAAGGCCCAGAGGAAGCCGATGCCCAGCACCATGCCCGGCATCATCCAGGGCAGCCAGGCCATGGCGTCGATGAGGCGCCGTCCCCGCCAATGGGTGCGCACGGAGATATAGGCGACCACGCTGCCGAGAGCCATGGTGGCGGTGGCGCCCATCAGGCCCAGCCACATGGTGTTGGTGAAGCCGCGCCAGATCTCGCTCGAATTCCACACGGACTCGTAATGCTCCAGCGTGAGCATGTCCGCCTGGTAGAAGCCGAAGAACTTGAAGAAGGAGCCGATGAAGAGCTGCGCCACCGGCAGCACCACGGTCACCACGAAGAACAGGATGCAGAAGCCGAAGGTGACCCAGCGCCAGCGGCCGAGCTTCATCACCGAGGGCGAATAGCCCTTGCCGGTCACGGTCTGGAAGTTGCGGCCGCGCAGGATGCGCCATTGCACGAAGACCATCACGAACATCAGCATCATCACGAGAAAGCTGATGGCGGTGGCGTATTGGTAGTCGGGCGTGGCGTGGTGGTGGATGGAATTGTAGATCTCGGTCGTCACCACCGTGATCTTGGCGGGGGTGCCGAAGAAGAGCGGCGACTCGAAATTCTCCATGCCCCTGATGAAGCTGAGGATGAAGGCGTTGGTGAGCGCGGGCGTCATCAACAAAAGGGTGATGGAGCGGAAGGTGCGCCAGGACGAGGCGCCGCACATGCGGCTCGACTCTTCCAGCGAGGGATCCATGGCCCGGAAGATGTCGACGATGAAGAGAAAGAGGAAGGGCGTGGAATACTGGATCATGTGCCAGACCACGCCGCCGAAGGAATAGATATTGATGGGCGAAACCGTCGCGCCCGTCATGGACTTCCAGAGGGTGTTGAGCAGGCCCACCTGCGGATTGCCCAGCATGGCCCAGGCCATGGCGGTGAGGATCGGCGGGATGAAGAAGGGCAGGGAAATCAGCACCTCCAGCTTGCCGCGCCAGGGCGTGTCCGTGCGCGCCACGATCCAGGCGAGCAGGATCGCCAGCAGCAGGGAGGGGATGGTCTTGGCGGTGGCGATCTGAATGGTGACCCAGAGAATCTTCAAATTCTCGGGCTGGAGCGCTTGCCGATAACCCTCCAGATTGAACTCGCCCGCCATGCCCGGCGGCGTCGAATGCAGGCTGCCATAGAGCAGCATGCTGAAAGGATAGACGGTCAGGAAGGCCAGAAACAGGATCAGCGCGGTCATGCCCACTAACCGTGCGGAGGGGAGCCGCCAGGGCGATGCAGCGGCGGCTTTCTCGCGCGGGGGCGCCAGCGCCAGTCCGGCGTTCTGTTCGGTCATCGGGGGCTCCGGCGGTCAGATTTCGACGACAACATAATTCTCTTCAATGGACACCTTGAAGGTTTCGGCCACATAGGGGCCTTCTTCGAGAGCGGAGCCCGAGGCCACGCCCGTCTGATAGGCGCGCACGCGGGATTTCTCCGGGTCGCACCAGCTCTTGCCGGTGCGGATGTCGAACTCCCAGCCATGCCAGGGGCAGCGCACGAATTCGCCATCGCGCACGATGCGATACTTGCCGGGCTCGTCAGCTTCCGCGAAGCCCACGATCTTGCCTGCGCAGAGCGAGCCGCTCTCGTGCGGGCAGCGGTCGCCCAGGGCGAAAAAGTCGCCGCCCACATTGAACAGGGCGATGTCGCGCCCGCCTGCGCTCACGCGGTGCGAGGTTCCCGGCGCCACATCGGAGGTTCTGGCGACGACGAAGCGGGATTTGCTCATGACAGGCCGTAAAGCTCCCGGGCGTTGCCGCTCATGATGGCGCGCAGCTTCTCCGGCCCAATCCGCAGCTTGGCGGCGACGAAGCTGGGCTCGTCGAAATCCCAGTGGGGATAGTCGGTGGAGAACATGATGCGGTCGAGGCCGACCAGCTCGAAGGTTTCCAGCAGGTCGGAATCCTCCGGTGGCTCGTCGAGGGGCTGGGTGGTGAACCAGAAGTGGTCGCGGATATATTCGGAGGGCAGGCGCTTGAGATGGGGCGCCTCGCTCTTCAGGCGCTTCCAGTGCTTGTCGAGCCGCCACTTGAGCGCGGGCGCCCAGGCGACGCCGCCCTCCACCAGCACCACCTTCAGCTTGGGGAACTGCTCGAAGACGCCCTCGATCCCCAAGCTGGTGATGAGCCCCTGCATGCCCCGCACC
>CAIPGJ010001094.1 GCA_903864555.1 uncultured Pseudomonadota bacterium
CGATGCAGGGCGTTCGGCACGCAATCCGGATTGATTCCCTGTGGGCCGGGCCTGTAGTCCCGGTCGTTGCTTGACACGATACGACGAGCCTGCCAAAAATGGCACGTTGTTCTAAAACCATACCGCCAGCTCTCGATCTGCCCATGTTTCTGCGGGCATGACCGATGGCGGCATCAGGAGGAGCGTCACCAGATGGACATCAGCCGGGCCAGAAAAATGAAGGGTGCGACCGCGATCGTTGGCAGCGCCAGCGTGATCGCCAGACGCAGCGATCCGCGGCGGCGCACTCCGCTTGAGTTGCAGGTGGAGGCGGCACGCCTCGCCATGGAAGACGCCGGCATCACCCGGGACCAGGTCGGTGGCGTGCTCACCGGGCGGGCGCCGCGGTCCTACGATGTGCGCCAGTTGAATATGCGCGTGCTCAACGAATTGAAGGTGGCGCCGGCGTTTACCACGGAAGTCACGGCGCATGGCGGGGGCGCCCTGGGCACGCTGGAGCTGGCCTCCATGATGGTGGCCACCGGGGTCGTCGACTATGTGCTGTGCACCTGCGGCAATTGCGATGACCTGTGGATCGACTCGGTCAAGGTGAATTCCAACTCGGAAGCCGATCCGCAGTTCGAGGCCCTGTATGGCCCGAGCACGCCTTCCCTGTACGCGCAGATCGCCCGGCGCTACATGCACGAGACCGGGGCCACCTCGGAGCAGTTCGCCAGGGCGGCCGTGGAGAACCGCAAGTGGGCCATCCGCCATCCGGATGCCATCATGGGCAACCGCGGCGAGATCACGGTGGAGGACGTGCTCAATTCGCGCATGATCGCCTCGCCCCTGCATCTGCTGGACTGCGCACCGTGGTATCCCGGTGGCAACATCACCTCGATGATCATCACGCGGGCAGATTTGGCCGAGAAACGGCGCAAGGACCCCATCTACATGCTGGGCTTCGGTGCCTGCAGCACGCATGAGTGGATCACCGATCGCATGGGGCTGAAGGGAGTGATTCCGGCAGAGAACGGCCCCAACATCACCCGTACCGGCGCCCTGGTGGCGGCGCGCAGCGCC
The DNA here is from genome assembly GCA_903864555.1 of uncultured Pseudomonadota bacterium. Next base: position 1,063 of record CAIPGJ010001094.1, read on the forward strand.
TATGCCATGTCAGGCCTCACGCCGAAGGACATCGACCTGGCCCAGACCAGCGCACCCTTCTCCTTCATCATCCCGATGATGCTGGAGGAGTTCGGCCTGTGTCCGCAGGGGCAGGGCGGACGCTTCATCGAAGAGGGCGGCATCGATTTCGAGGGCGGATTTCCCTTCAACACCTGTGGTGGTTACCTGTCCTACGGCCAGAATGGCCAGGGCCTGTACCTGTTGCAGGAATGCATCGAGCAGATACGCGGCGTGGCCAAGGGCAAGCAGGTGCCCAATGCCAGTCGCGCGCTGGTTCACGGGCACGGCGGTCCGCTGGCCGCGCATTCGGTCGTCATCGTCGGGAGCAGCCCAAATTGAGCAATGAGTTGAGCAATGAGCCGAGCATGGATGCGAACAGGGATGCGGTCCCCCAGATCAACTGGAACGACGGCCTGGAGGTCACGGCCGGGCACATCAACATGGGGTTGTCCGAAGCGTCGCCGGAGACGCGCGAGTACTGGGAGGGTGTGGCGATTGACGAGTTGCGCATCAAGCGTTGCCTGTCCTGTCGCACTTTCCTGCATCCGCGGCGCATGGGCTGCCCGGATTGCCTACGCGGCAAGCTTGAGTGGGTCCAGGCCTCGGGCAAGGGGCGGGTGTACACCTTCAGCACCATCACCCGCGCACCGAATGCGATGATGGCGCCTTCGGTGCCCTATTGCGTGGGCATCGTCCAACTGGAGGAAGAGGTCTATCTCTTCACGCGATTCATCGTCACGCCGCAGGGGAGCGAGCCGGCCATTGACGATCCGGCCACACTGGAGTTCAGGGTGCTGGAAAACGGGCAGAAGCTGCCGGTGTTTACAGTCGCAGGGCGGCCCGCATGAGCGCACCCAGGAAGAAGCCCGCGCCGCTCAGCGGTGTGCGGGTGCTGGATCTCACCAGTTTCCTTGGCGGACCCTATGCCGGGATGCTGCTCGCGGACCTGGGCGCCGACATCATCAAGGTGGAGGCGCCGCCGGTCGGTGATCCCGCCCGTGATCGTCAGGACCTGCCCGGTTACAGCAGCACCTTTTCCGGGGTCAACCGGAACAAGCGCAGTGTGCTGCTCGACCTCAAGCAGAAGGAGGCACGGCCGCTGCTGCATCGCATGGTGAAGCAGAGCGATGTCATCATGCTCAGCATACGGCCGCGCAGCCGCGCCTCGCTGGGCCTGGACTACGCCAGTCTGAAGAAGGTCAACCCGCGGCTCATCTATTGCTCGGTGACCGGCTATGGCGAGACCGACGCGGCGCGTGACGTGCCTGCATTCGACACCACTGCACAGGCCATGTCCGGGCTGCTGGCGCTGGTGCTGGGGAGTGTCGATCGGGAGGTGACCATCCGCGCATTTCTGTCGGATGTGCTGGCCGGCGTGTTTGCCTGCAATGGTGTCCTCGCGGCGCTGAACGCGCGCCACCTGACCGGCAGGGGCCAGGAAGTCCGCACCTCGCTGCTGCAAGCCTCGCTCGCCTTCGAGATCTTCAATTTCCACACCTTGTTTGCCGCCCAGGCAGCCGGGCATGAGTTTTCCAATGTGCGGCCCGCGGGCTATCTGCTGCGTGGCTCGGACAATCTGCCCTTTGCCGTGCACGTGCCGCCGTCGCCGGAACGCAACTTCAACACCTTCGCCGAGACATTGGGCATGTCCTGGCTCATCCAGGACGAGCGTTTCCACAACAAGGCGACCCGCGCGGCGAATTACTCGGTGCTGCATCACCTCATTGTCGAACACGTCCGTGCGCGAGGCACCCGCGCCGAATGGGTAAAGCGCCTGGCCAAGCGCGAGGTGGCCTGTTCGCCGATTTATGAGTTGGCCGAAGTGTTCGGTGATCCCATCGTCAAGAGTCTGGGCATGCTCAAGACTGTCGTCGACCCGTGGGGGAAGAAGCAGAGAACCGTGGGCAGTGGTGTGGATTTTTCCGACACGCCGGCGGTAGAGCCGACCCGTGCGCCGCTGCTGGGCGAGCACAACCGCGAAGTCATGAAGCTGTTCGGGCTGGGCAAGGCCGAGATCGACAGCCTTGAGAAGTCAGGCGTCCTGGCTGCGCCCCATGCTGATGTGGCAGCACTTGCACGGGGTACGCGCAAGGCGTCGGGAAAGGCCGGGTCGGCCAGCGCCAGGGCAAGGCGGGGGGCTGATACAAAGACAAAGGCCCGGACCAAGACTCAGGTAAAGACTCAGGTAAAGACTCAGGTAAAGACTCAGGCGAAGTCCAAGGCAAAGACCAGAAGCGGGGTTTGAGTGAGTCTCTCGTGAGCAGAGCAGAAAATCGCGGTCCGGGGCAGAAAGGTCTGTTTCGGGCCTGTGCCGTTTTTCATCGCAGTCCGGCAACAAGGAGGCATACATGCTGAATCAGCATTCGTTGGAGGTGGGTGCAGGAAAGCCGTCATGGCGTGGTCTGGCAGCGGGTGTATCGATGGCTGCGCTGGGCTTCGCCGCAACACCCGCCATGGCCCAGTCCTATCCGGCCAAGCCGGTACGATTTGTGGTGACGTTTCTGGCAGGCGGCCCGGCAGACATCGTGTCGCGGCTGGTGGCCGCCAAGTTCACCGATGCCTGGAAGCAGCAGGTGGTGGTGGAGAATCGCGCCGGGGCCAATGGCATTGTCGGCAGTGAGTTCGTGGCGCGTTCCGTTCCAGACGGGTACACGCTGCTGTACACGAACACGTCTTTCACCATCAATGCATCGCTGTATCCCAAGCTGCCATTCGACCCCATCAAGGATTTCACGCCGGTGACACCCATGGCGGCGGGTCCGGCCCTGCTGGTGGTCAGCCCGTCCCTGCCGGTGAAGTCGTTGCAGGAGCTCATTACGCTGGCCAAGGCCAAGCCGGGCACCCTGTCTTTCGGTTCGTCGGGCAACGGCTCTCCCAGCCATCTCTCCATGGAGCTGCTCAAGACGATGGCAGGTGTCGACATCCTGCATGTGCCCTACAAGGGCGCGGCAGGCGTCACCGCGGACATGATGGCAGGCACGATCCATATCACCATGTCGACCATCGCCGCGGTGCTGCCCCTGGTGAGGTCAGGCAAGTTGCGGCCGCTGGCGGTGACTTCCGCCCAGCGCTGGCCTGCCACGCCGGAGGTCCCGACCATTTCGGAGGCAGGCCTGCCGGGGTATGAGCAGACCAACTGGCATGGCATTGCCATGCCCGCGGGTGCTGCAGGAGCACTGGTCCAGAAGGTCAGCACGGACATGAGCCGGATAGCACAGATGCCGGACCTCAAGGAGAAGCTTGATGCCTACGGCATGGCTCCGTTGTGGATGGCACCGGGACCGTTCGGCGAATTCGTGAAGAAGGACATCGAGACCTGGGCCAAGGTGGTCAGGTCTTCGGGCGCAAAGCCGGACTCCTGATTCCGGTTTTCCCGCCACGGCCGGCTGCGCATGAAGCGCAGCCGGCCGTTTGTTTTTTGCGGGAGGCAAGATCACGGAGGGCATGAATCGCTGCAGTAGAATCGTCTGCACGCATCAATTACAGGGGTAGACATGAGCCAGAAACTGGTACTGACCGAAACACGTGGCCGCGTTGGGCTGGTGACACTCAATCGCCCTGATGTCCTGAATGCCCTGAACGACCAGCTGGTTGACGAGATCGGCGATGCACTGCTCGCCTTCGATGCCGATGAGGCCATCGGCGCGATGGTTCTGACCGGCAGCGCCAAGGCATTTGCGGCGGGGGCCGACATCGGGGCGATGAAGGATCGCACCTACATGGACATGTACAAGTCCAATTACCTGGTGCGCTGGGATCGCATACGCGAAGTGCGCAAACCGGTGATTGCGGCGGTGGCCGGGTTTGCGCTGGGCGGCGGCTGCGAGCTGGCGATGGCATGCGATATTGTCATTGCCGCTGACACGGCCCGCTTCGGCCAGCCCGAGATCAAGATCGGCGTCATTCCCGGTGCCGGCGGCACGCAGCGCCTGCCGCGTGCCATCGGCAAGGCCAAGGCCATGGATCTGGTGCTGACCGGACGCATGATGGATGCTCAGGAGGCAGAGCGTGCCGGGCTGGTGTCCAGGGTGGTTGCCGCCGACCGGCTGGTCGATGAAGCGGTGGACGCAGCAGCGGCCATCTGCCTGTATTCGCTGCCTGCGGTGATGATGGCCAAGCAGGCGGTGAATCGCGCCTACGAGTCTCCGCTTTCCGAGGGCCTGGCAATGGAGCGGCAGCTGTTCCATTCCTTGTTCAGCACCGAGGATCAGAAAGAGGGCATGAAGGCCTTTGTCGAGAAGCGCAAGCCAGTGTTCAAACATCGCTGATCGCATGTCCGGGCGGTATCTTGCGCGTGCTTCCCGGCACGCCGCTTCCCGGCCTGTCCCTTGATTGAGCACGTGAAGATCTGGTCTGCCGCGGCGCTGATCGCCTGGATGAGCGCCGCCCATGTGATCAGTATGCCGGGGTTGGCATGAGTCTGACACCACGTCGCGAAAAGATGGTGCTCGGCCTGCTGGTGGTCGTGCAGATCTGCCAGATGGTGGATTTCATGATCGCCGTGCCATTGGGCTCGCAGTTGATGCGCGAGTTGGCGATCACACCGGGCCAGTTTGGCCTGCTGATGGCGGTGTATGCCATGAGCGCAGCCGTGGCCGCTTTTGTGGCCGCGATGGTCGTGGACCGCTTTGACCGGCGCCGCACGCTGCTCCTGCTCTATGCCGGATTCGGGCTGACTGCCCTGCTGGCGACGATGTCCCCCGGGTACGGCATGTTGCTCATGACGCGCGTTCTGGCAGGTGCCTTTGGCGGGATTCTCGGGGGCACGGTGATGGCTATCGTGGCCGACATATTCCCACCGGCTCGGCGGGGACGGGCGCTGGGTACGCTGCTGTCGGCTTTCTCCATGGTTCTGATTCTCGGCCTGCCTTTCAGTATTACGCTGGCCAGCTATTGGGGCTGGCGCGCCCCGTATGCTGCGCTGGCCGTCATCTGTGCCGTGACGCTGCCAGCCTGCGTCTTGTTGCTGCCTTCCGTGAAAGGCCATGTGGCCGCAGGGCGGGAGCGCGGCTTGCAGGGGCAGCTGCGGGGCATATTCAACGACATCAATCACATCAAGGCGCTGGGCTTCCAGTTCATAATGGTTTATTCCGGATTCATCGTGATGAGCTTCATTGCCACATACCTGGTGGAGAACGTCGGCGTGCGCGAGGCGGACCTTGCGCTGTGCTATGTGTTCGGCGGCGCGGCGGCGCTGGTTTCGGCGCAGGTCGCAGGCCGCTTCATAGACCGAATCGGACGACAGCGCGTTTTTGCGATCATGATGCTGGCTTCTTGCTGCGGTGCAATCCTCGCAACGAATTTTCCACCCGCGCCACTGTGGGCTGTAGTGCTGCTGCTGATGTTCCTTTACTCCTTCTTCGGTGCGCGCCAGGTGCCGGCCATGGCCATCGTCACCACCGCCATTGCGCCTCAAGTGCGTGGCGGCGTGCTGAGCATCAATGCGGCCCTGCAGCAACTGGCGCTGGGTCTGGCGTCCTTCTCGGCCAGTGCCATCGTTGGCCGGGGACCGGAGGGGGAGCTCACCGGATATGGCTACGTCGGATTGATTTCGGTGGCGCTCGGCCTGGTGGCATTGTGGTTGGCACGCCGCATTCGGCCGGTTGCCTGAGCGCGGGTGCCCCGGTGCATCACAACGCCTTTCAGACGGCTGACAGGCCGGGATTTTCGTAGATAATGAGGCCGCCTGAAGGCCCGGGCGTGGTGAGGAGATCGGCATGGAGAAAATCTGGCTGAAGAGCTATCCACCCGGCGTGCCAGCCGAGATCGACTGGAGCGAATGTCGCTCCATCGGTGAGCTGTTCGAAGCCAAGTGTGCCGAGTACGCCGCACGCCCGGCATTCTTCAATATGGGACGGACCATCAGTTTTGGTGATCTGAATCAGTTGTCGCGCCATTTCGCCGCATGGTTGCAATCGCTGGGGCTAGCGCGAGGCACGCGTGTGGCCATCATGATGCCCAACTGCCTGCAGATCCCCGTCTGTCTTTTCGGCGTCTTGCGGGCTGGCTGCACCGTGGTCAATGTGAATCCGCTGTACACCCCGCGTGAACTGGGGCACCAGCTCAGGGATTCAGGGGCCGAGGTCATCATCATTCTCGAGAATTTTGCCCATGTGCTGCAACAGGTGCTGCCCGAGACGGCAGTGAAACATGTGGTGGTGGCTTCTCTGGGGGACTTGCTGGGGTTGAAAGGCCTGGTGGTGAACCTGGTGATTCGACATGTGAAGCGCATGGTGCCGGACTGGGACATTTCCGGGGCGCGCCGTTTCAATGATGTGATGCAGGCGGCTGCTTCCCTGCCGTTCGAGCCGCCACTGGTTCAGCAGGATGATGTGGCTTTTCTCCAGTACACCGGTGGTACCACCGGTGTGGCCAAGGGCGCGACCCTGCTCCATCGCAACATCCTGGCCAATCTCGAACAGGCGGCCGCATGGGTGAATCCCTTCGTGGCCAGCGATGTGCCGCAGATCATCATCACCGCGTTGCCGCTGTATCACATCTTTTCGCTCACTGCGAATTGCCTGCTCATGCTCAAGCTTGGCGGTCTGAATGTGCTCATCACCAATCCGCGCGACATGCCCGGGTTCATCAAGGAATTGCAGCGACATCGATTTACCATGTTCACCGGTGTCAACACCTTGTTCAACGGCCTGCTCAATCAGGCCGACATTGCCAAGGTGGATTTCTCCGCGTTGCGCGTGACCCTGGGAGGCGGCATGGCGGTGCAGAAAACGGTGGCCGAACGCTGGAAGAACGTCACCGGTTGCACGCTGGTCGAGGCTTACGGGCTTTCGGAAACCTCGCCGGCCGCCATCATCAATCCCATGGACTTGCGGGATTTCAACGGCTGCATCGGGCTGCCGATTCCTTCGACGGAGATTTCGATTCGGAGCGATGACGGCAGGGAAGTCCCGCTTGGACAACCGGGCGAGATATGCATACGCGGGCCGCAGGTCATGTCTGGCTACTGGCAGCAGCCTGAAAGCACTGCGGCGGTGATGACCCCGGACGGATATTTCATGACCGGTGACCTTGGCACCATGGATGAGCGGGGTTATGTGCGCATCGTTGATCGCAAGAAAGACATGATCAAGGTGTCAGGCTTCAATGTGTATCCCAATGAGGTGGAGGCGGTAGTCGCTTCGCTGCCCGGTGTGCTGGAGTGCGCCGCCATTGGCGTTCCCGACGAGCATTCAGGCGAGGCGCTCAAGTTGTTCGTGGTGAGGAAAGACCCGACGCTTACCGAAGAGGATGTGCGCAGGTACTGCCATGACAATCTCACCGGCTACAAGCGGCCACGCCATATCGAGTTCCGCCTGGAATTGCCCAAGAGCAATGTCGGGAAGATACTGCGCCGCGCCTTGCGTGACGACCTGGTCACTTCTGTCCCTGCGGGCTAGGTACGGCTTCCGGTCGCTAAGGGACTTGCCGGAATGCAGCAGGCCCGCTAGCGCGCAGCCAGCCCGCGGCTGGCGACGCTGCGGGTCAGTCGGGAGAAGATTTCGTTGATCAGGTCTTCGGAGTTGACCGGCTTGCGAAGCACGGCTTGGGCTCCCAGCATCCTCACCCGGGTGTGTTCCGACTCGTCGTCATTGCCGGTGATGACTATCACGGGTATGTGCTGTGTCGAGGGGTCACCCTTGAGGGCCTTGAGCACCTCAACCCCATCCAGGTAAGGCAGTCCCAGATCGAGCAATATGAGGTCCGGCGGGCTTTCGATGATGCTGCGCAGTGCAATGACGGCATCTTCGGCGACACGTACCTGTACGGCCCGACCTGACAGCTGCAGCTGGAGTAGGTCCAGCAACATGATGTCATCATCGACTATCAGGATTTGTGCGGCCGGTGTGCCCGCGGGTCTGCCACTCATGGTCCGGATAGCCTACCCGAACTCATCTGTCTTGGCTAAGTCATTCGGAGTCCATGGCTTATCCTGGGGTGTTGCAGGCGGCGGCGGGCTGAGGGTGTGAAAGCTGACTGCCTGTATTGCATTGCACAATCAAGGTGTCGCTTTGGTATATCCTGTCTGCCTTGCCTGAGCTGGAGACTTTGCTTGCTCTATCAATTGCACGAATTTCAGCATGCCATGCTGCGTCCCTGGAATGTGTTTGCCAAGCACAGCATGGACATGCTGACCAGTCCGATGAACCTGTTTGCGCACCTGCCTGCCAGCCGTCGCATGGCCGCGGGCGCGGAGCTGTTTTATCGGCTTACCCAACGCTACGAAA
>CAIPGJ010001095.1 GCA_903864555.1 uncultured Pseudomonadota bacterium
CACATGCTTCACCCCGGCCGCGGTCAGGCGGCTGGAGAGCAGGCGCGCGCCGTAGTGGATGTGGTACTGGTCGCGCCAGCCGCAGTCGATGTAGATGCCGCGCATCGAATTCAGGTTGGTGCGGTTGGCCTTGACCATGTTCACCGGGTCGTTGGCGCGCCACTTCGCCCAGCGCTTTTCGATCACCTCGCCCGACTCCAGATTGAAGGGCAGGCGAAAGCCATTGGGCGCGCGGCGGTCCGGATCATAGGTGGCCGCCATGCACAGGTTCATCAGGCAATGGCCTTCGGCGTGGCTGAGCTTGTCCTTCTTCCACACCTGCTCGAGGAAGCGGCTCACCCGGCCGTCGTCCAGCCCCTCGGCCAGGCCCTTGCGCGAGGACTCCGCCAGCGCATCGTAGGCGCCGGCCTTGCGTCGCGGCAGCCGGTGGCGTGCCAGTTCGTTCAGCGTGTTGGGCCAGTCATGCCAGTAGACGAAATCGAAATGGGCATCGCCCGAGTGGCAGGCCACGGCGCCCCAGTGCTCTGCGTGTTTCATGGCATGCACGATGGAACCGTAGCCGCCGGAGGATTTGCCGAAGCAGCCGCGATGCTCGCGCCCGGGCAGGGTGTGGAACTGCCCCTCCACCCAGGGGGCGATCTCGCGGGTGAGGTAATCAGCATAGCGGCCCAGGGCCGGGGAATTGACGTACTGGTTGCCCCCCAGAGCGGTGAAACAGTCCGGGAAGACCAGGATGACCGGGTCCATCTTCCCCTCATGGATGAGGCGGGCGGCACGCTCGGGGACGTTCTCGCTGAAGGGCTTCCAGGCGGTGTGCGACAGGCCTGTTCCGGTGAAACCGACCAGGTCGAACAGCACCGGAAAGCGCCGGTGCCGGCCGCGGCGGTCGGTCTCGCCGTACTGCGGCGGCGTCCACACGGCCAGCTTGCGCACGTGCGGGTCCCCCAGGGGATTACCCTTCAACAGGGTGGATTTGTGTTCCAGCACATGCAGCGTGCCGGCCGGGGCTTTGGAGCGTTTGATCGCCATGGGGATGTCCTGCCAGGAACGATGAGATGGGCAATTCTGGCACGATTGACATTGCAGGACCTTTATGAGGGGCTGTGGGGGATAATGCAGGCTTCCACTTCAAGCAGCAGCCCACATGCCCATCCAATGGTTTCCCGGCCACATGAACTCCGCCAAGAAGAAGGCGGCGGAAACCATGAGCGACATCGACGTGGTGATCGAAGTGCTGGACGCACGCCTGCCCGAGGCCAGCAGCAATCCCATGATCCATGCGCTGCGTGCCCATTCGCAGCGGCCCTGCCTGAAACTGTTGAACAAGGCCGACATGGCCGACCCGGTGGTGACCAAGGCCTGGCTGGATGTGCTCAACCAGAGGAAGGGCGTGATGGCGATTGCCATCTCCTGCAAGAAGGCCGGTGAAGTCGCACGCGTGCCGACGCTGTGCCAGCAGCTCGCCCCGCATCGTGACACCACCTTCAAGCCGCTGCGCATGCTGATCATGGGCATCCCGAACGTGGGCAAGTCCACCTTCATGAATGCGCTGGTCAAGCGCAAGGTGGCCAAGGTCGGCGACGAGCCTGCCGTCACCAAGCGCCAGCAGCGCTTCGACATCAGCCCGCGCCAGATCGTCATCGACACGCCCGGACTGATGTGGCCGAAGATCCAGCATGAGTCCGACGGCTTCATGCTGGCCGCCAGCCATGCCATCGGCCGCAATGCCGTGATCGACGAGGAAGTGGCTGAATACCTGGCCGGCGTGCTGCTGGAGTTCTATCCGCAGCGGCTGGTGGAACGCTACAAGCTGGACCTGACCGGCATCGACGCGGTGGGCGTGGTGGAAGGCGTGGCGCGGCGGCGCGGCTGCATCCTCAAGGGCCGTGGCGGGGAGCTGGACCTGGAGAAAGCCTCGCAGATCCTGCTGCAGGACTATCGCGACGGGGCGCTGGGACGCATCAGCCTGGAGTCACCCGATTCACGGGCCGCCATGATCGAACGAGAAAGGCTGGTCGCCGAAGCCGCCGCAGCAGCGCAGGCCGCCGCCGAGGCCGAAGCGGCCGCCGCCAAGAAAGCCCGCACCCAGGCCGATCGCGACTGGAAAGCCGACCGGGATAAGGAACGCGAATGAGGGCATGCGAATGAGCGACGCGCCCACGGCTGACGAACGCATCACCGAACTGGAGGTGAAGCTC
>CAIPGJ010001096.1 GCA_903864555.1 uncultured Pseudomonadota bacterium
GCATGGGTTTACCCCCTTGTCAAAGGGGGCCGACTTGGCCGTCAGGCCAAGCGGGGGGATTTTGGCCAGCCAGGCTGGTCTCATGGCCTTTTCCGGCTTTGCATGAGCCCCGCGCACGGCTGTTGCCTTGCAGAGGGGAAGCACCGGAGGACACTCAGGGCCCGCATCCGGTCATGACTGGCGAACGATGAAAGGCAGCGGGAGAAAATCCCCCCGCTCGTTCGCTGCGCTCACGAGTCGGCCCCCATTGACAAGGGGGTAAACCACGCCGCAGCCACGTCTCCCCGGAATTCGACGAAGAACCTTTGACAAGGGGGTAAACACCGGCAGCCATGCCGAACTTACCGCCCCGCCTCCTGTGGTGTCGACGCGCGGCAAGGTCAGCCTGCCGCCTCCGCTACACTGGCAACCGGCATGGCGTCACCTCACCCATGCCAGCAGCAGGTGGGGCGGCAATAGGCGCATGACCTGTGATGACAATTTGTCATATTAGCCAATAATCACGTTGATGACAGTCCGTAAATGATCATAAATACGGTGCTCCCATGAAGGCTTCCGATCTTTCCCGCGGTCAGGTCTGGGGCATCCTGCTCGGGGCCGGCCTGATGCTCACCCTGTCCATGGGGATGCGCCAGAGCATGGGGCTGTTCCAGCCGCATGTGGTGCGCGATGTCGGATTGACGGCGGCGGATTTCTCCCTGGCCATCGCCATCCAGAACATCCTGTGGGGTGCCACCCAGCCGTTCGCCGGCATGCTGGTCGACCGCATCGGCGCGCGCTTTGTTGCCGTCACCGGTGTCATCGTCTATGCGCTGGGGCTGTTGCTGGCGGTCACCGCGCAATCGCCGCTCATGTTCACCCTGGGTGCCGGCATCTGCATGGGCCTGGCCATGTCCTGCACCGGACTCAACCTGGCCATGAATGTGGCGGCACGCACGGTGTCGCCTGCCCGGCGCAGCGTCGCCATGGGCAGCGTCTCGGCCATCGGCTCGCTCGGCCTCACCTTTGCGTCGCCGCTGGCGCAGTCCCTGATCGCCTCCGGCGGCTGGCAACTGGCCATGGTCGCTTTTCTCGGCCTCACCGCCGTGATGCTGCCTGCCGCTTTCATGGCCGGCGGTGCCGACAAACTCGAAGTGGAGTCGGCCGGACCGCCGCAGTCCATTCCGCAGGCTCTGCGCGAGGCGGCCGGGCATTCGGGCTACGTCATCATGGCGGTCGCCTATTTCGTCTGCGGGCTGCAGCTGGTTTTTCTCACCACGCACCTGCCGAACTACCTGGCGATCTGCGGCATCGATCCGGGCGTGGGGGCCACGGCGCTGGCCGCCATCGGCTTGTTCAATGTCTTCGGTTCCTATCTTGCCGGGTGGCTGGGCGGACGTTATCCGCGCCACCTGCTGCTGGGCGGCATCTACATCCTGCGCTCGCTCATCATCATTGCCTATTTCGTCTCGGTGCCCACACCCTTCAACACCGTGGTGTTTGCCGCGGCCATGGGCATGCTCTGGCTGGGGGTGGTGCCGCTGGTGAGCGGCCTGGTGGTGCACTTGTTCGGCCTGCGCTACATGGCGACGCTCTCGGGCATCGCCTTCTTCAGCCACCAGTTCGGTTCCTTTGTCGGTGCCTGGGGCGGCGGACTCGCCTACGCTTGGCTGGGAAGCTACGACCTGGCCTGGAAAATTGCCGTGGCCATCGGCCTCATCGCCGGCGGCTTGCAGATGACCATGAACACCCGCCCGACCGAGCGCATGGCACGGGAGCGCGCGGGTGCGCGCCCCCAGCCGGGCTGACATCCCCACTCCAGCCCTCGCACCTTCATTCGCATTTACGTCCGCGCAAGGTCGGCGTGACAGCCAGTTGTGATGCCCTGCGCTGCGTGACATCATGCCCGTGTTGCCGATTCAAGACTGCGCCGCAGAACTGCCATCCCCGGTGGGTCTCCAGGTGCGGCAGGTGGCAACAGAGGGATCCAATCAGTCAATGGAGGAGAACCGAACATGCAGAGCCTGAAGCGAGTTGCCTTTGCATCCCTTGCATCACTGGCCGGCGTGCTCCAGTGGGTGGCCATGACCCCGCTGGCACAGGCCCAGAATGCGGCCAAGTATCCCTGGAAGCCCATCACCATGGTGATGCCCTACACACCGGGCTCCACATCCGACCATGAGGCGCGCGTCTACCAGGACAACCTGCCCGAGATCTTCAAGGGCATGACTTTTCTGATCGACTACAAGCCCGGTGCGAGCGGCATGATCGCCAACAGCTTCGTCGCCAAGCAGGCGCCCGACGGCCACACCTTTGCCTATGTGCCGGCCACGGTGGCCATCCTGCCGGCGATACGCAAGGACATCCCCTACGACTACCTGAAAGACCTCACGCCGGTGATACAGACCACGCGGCGGGTATTCGTGCTGGCGGTGCATCCGTCCTTTCCGGCCAGCAACCTGAAGGAATACATCGCGCATGCGCGCGCCAATCCCGGCAAGGTGACCTGGAGCACGGTGGGAGCGGGCGGCGCGCTGCACATGTCCGGCGAATGGCTGGCAAGCGTCGCCAACATCAAGCTGACCTTCGTGCACTACAAGGGATCGTCGGCTGCCGAACTTGACCTGATCGCCGGGCGCATCGACTCCTCGCC
>CAIPGJ010001097.1 GCA_903864555.1 uncultured Pseudomonadota bacterium
GGGCTTGCCGTTGTAGTGGCGCGCCGCGTCGGCGGTGCGCCGGCGCGAGGGCCGCGGCGCCACCTCGCTCACCAATTGGCTGGTGCGGATGACACGCGACACGAAGATGCCGGGCAGGTGCACATCGGCCGGCGCAAGTTCACCCGTCTCCACGATTTCATCGACCTCGGCGATGGTGATGCGCGCGCACTTGGCGAAGGCCACATTCATGTTGCGCGTGGTGCCACGGAAGGCCAGGTTGCCGGCACGGTCGGCGCGCCAGGCGCGCACCAAGGCGAAGTCGGCGCTGATGGCCTGTTCCAGCACGTAGGGACGGCCGTCGAAGTGGCGCACCTCCTTGCCTGCGGCGATGGCGGTGCCCGCCCCGGCGGGCGAGTAGAAGGCCGGAATGCCTGCGCCACCGGCGCGGGCGCGCTCAACCAGCATGCCCTGCGGCACCAGTTCCGCCTCCAGCTCTCCGGCCATGATCTGCTCCTCCGAGGGCGTGCGTATGCCGGTGCGCAGCGTGAAGGAGGCGATGATCTTCTTCACCTGGCGGCTTTCCACCAGATGCTGGCCGCCGGCGATCTCCGTCGTCGAACCCACGCCGGCCGAGACGACGGTCAGCTCCCGCGTGCCTTTTGCGCGCACCGCACGGATCAGGTCCACCGGCCAGTTGAACTGCTGGCCGAAGCCGCCGAGGACGATGGTGGCGCCGTCCTGCAGATCGGCGATGGCCGCCGCGGGGGATGCAACGAGCTTATCCATCCAGTTTCATCCCGCCGGCAACCAGCCACGCCATCATCGGCTCAGTCAATTTTGATGTTCCCCGCCTTCACCACCGCGGCCCAGCGCGCGGTCTCGGCCTGGATGGTCTTGGCGTACTCCTCCGGGGTACTGGCGACGATCTCCAGCCCCTGGCTGCCCAGGGTGTTGCGGCCCTCGGGCGAGGTGAGGTACTTCACCGTCTCCGCGTTCATGCGCGTGTTGATGGCGCGCGGCGTCTTCACCGGGGCCAGCATGCCGGTGCCCGACTGCACCTGGAACTCGGCAATGCCCGCCTCCTCCACCGTGGGCACATCGGGCAGCGCCGCCACACGTTTGGGCGCACTCACGGCCAGCATCTTCAGCTTGCCCGCCTTGACGAAGGGGATGGTGGTGGGCACACCGATGGTCATCAGGTCCACCCGCCCCGCCACCACATCGGTGAGGGCGGGCCCGGCGCCCTTGAAGGGGATGTGCTGCATCTGGGTCTTGGTAATCATGGCCAGCAGCTCCGCCGCCAGGTGATTGATGCTGCCATTGCCCGAAGAGGCAAAGGTGAGCTTGCCCGGGTTGGCGCGCAGGTGGGCGACGAGGTCCTTCACCGAGGCCACCGGCACGCCCGCATGCACCACGATGGCATTGGGGTTCATGGCGATCGACACGATGGGCACCAGGTCGCGCTGCGCATCAAAGGGCATGCTGTAGAGCGCCGGATTGATGGTGAGCTGGCTGCTGGTGGCAAACAGCATGGTGTAGCCA
>CAIPGJ010001098.1 GCA_903864555.1 uncultured Pseudomonadota bacterium
TCGCCATCCTTGTCAGCCTGTGCAAGTCGCAGGGCTTCCTTCTCCGCCTCTTCGGCGTCTTTCGCCTCCTTGTCGTACCCGGCCTCTGCAACTGCGACCGGAGCGGGCGCCTCCGCCTGGGGCGCCGGTGCGGCTGCTTCCACCGGATCGAGGTCGAGCTTGAACTGCATGCGCGCAATGCGGCCTTGTTCATCGCGGGCAACAACCTCGATGTCCAGTTGCCCACGGCTGTCAGGCGGTGCCATTCCGGAGAACGCCCCGGTCAGCGGGTTGAATGACAACCATGTGGGTAGCGAGGCACCATCGGCCAGGTAGGCGTTGAGCACCACTGTTGCACCGGAGTCGGTATGCGCGAAGGCATCAACGGGCACGGCAAAGTTGATCGGTGCATTGCCGGTAAAGCTCACGTCGGCGACACCCTGGTAGACGAACAGGCGATGCCTGTCTGCACCGGACTCCAATGCGTTCGCCTGAACGACTCCACCAGTATCCACACGGGCCACCGGGAAGCCGTTGGCACCCTTTGCAGCCTCGGCGGTCATGCCCTCTGCCGATGCGATCTTCAGATCGGAGGCCGTGCCGTCACGGCTGGTGACAGTACCGGCACTAACAAGTTTCTGGTCAAGCCCTGGCTCCAGCGATGCGCTGCCCGGCGCCGGACGATTGGGCACGGCTGCATTGGGCGGCTGCCGCCCGGTCTCTGCCGCAGCCGGAGCAGGGGCCGGCGTTATGACCGGCGCAAACACGACGCTGGCTTCGCGACCGACATCATCACGGGCCGTGATCTTGATTTCCATTTCCACCGGCCGACCGTCGGGCGGCAGCCCGGTCAAGGCACCCGTCTGGCCATTGAAATTCAGCCATTCGGGCAATGGTGAGCCATCCACCATAGAGGCTTCCAGCCTGACCACCGCCGACGGATCGGTGTGGGCGAAGGCATTCCGCGGAATGTGGAACTCGAACTTCTCGGGACTCTCGCTGGGCGCGGGTTGCACGCCCTGATAAACGAACAGACGCGCAGCCCCTGTCGTGGCTTCACCACCTGCCGCCTGATCCCCGGCAGCGGCGCCAGCAGCGGCGGCCGGTCCAGCACCAGGAGTGTTTCCATTGGTACCCACGCGCTCCAGGGGGAACCCGCCGTCGCCAACCCTGTCACCAGTGCCCTGCTGAGCGCCCCCAGCCGGAGCATTGGCAGCCGCCGCAATGGTCTCGGCAGGGCTACCGGCATTTCCGCCGGCAACTGCGCCTGTGGTGGTGCCGGCACCGGGGCCTCCTATGCCACCAGCGGCTGATGCCGCGGCTCCGCCGGTTCCGGCGCCAGCCGGTCCGGTCGTCCCACCCAGACCTGCCGTGCCTCCCGTGTTGGCAATGGCCCCACCCACGGGCGTGGTGGCGGGCGGGTTTCCGGCATTACCGGTCGTGGCCGGGGTATCGGCATTCAGAGATGCAATGATCGGGCGGAAAATGACATCCGCCTGGCGTCCCGCCTCGTCTCGCGCCGTCACCTTGATGTCGATATCTGCGTCCGCAGCCGAGGGCGGCACCCCGGTGAAACTGCCATTCACAGCGTCAAAAGTGATCCATCCAGGCAGCGGTGCTCCGTCGGCCAGGGATGCTTGAAGGCTGATGACGGCACTTGGATTGGTGTGGCCAAATGCCTCCCTGGGCACAGCGATATCCAGCGTATCCGCGGACTTGCTCTGGGTGTTCTGGATGCCTTCGTAGACAAACAGGCGTTCATCACCGGCGCCCTGGTTACCTGTCAGCGCGCCATTGCCCTGGGCGATATCGCCTAATGTCACCACCGGGAAGCCGCGGGTTACCCCTTCGGTGCCACCGGCAACGCCGGCACCGGTTGCAGGCAACTGGTTGATCTGGTCAAAGCCAGCGGGGGCCGGAGTGGCGGGAGCCGGCGCATTAGGCGTCGGGGTCACCGTCGGGCTGGACGCGGGTGTGCCAGCGAGACCGCCGGTGATGCCTCCCGGCGGCACCGTGATGCCTGGAGTGCCCGATTCCGGGCTGGAGGTTCCACCCAGCGAGTTGAGCGTGTTGCTGACCGGCAAAGTCCCTGTGACTGCGCCCGTGCTGATCGTCCCTGCAGCGGTGCTGGTCTGCGGCGGTGTGCTTACAGTCCCCGGTTGAGTGACAGGCACGGTGGTCTCTGTCGTGGTTACCGGCAACGCCGCTCCAGCCTTGGGGGTAACCGTAATTCGCTGGAACGCCTCCGCAGTATTTCCACTGGCGTCGATCGCCACCGCTCGCAGAAGGTAGGTACCCGGTGCCAAGCCTGGGTCGACCTCCCAGTACTGGTCGGCATCGGCAACAACGGTCTCGTCGACCAGTACGGCTCCCGAACTCTCGGCGGTCAGGGTCA
>CAIPGJ010001099.1 GCA_903864555.1 uncultured Pseudomonadota bacterium
ATGCACCATCTGCGTCTTGGCAAAGCTGTTGAACAGTTCGCCGTTGATGTGCGCCGAGGAGCCGATGCCGGGTGAGCCGTAGTTGAGCGCGCCGGGCTTGGCGCGCGCCGCGGCGATGACATCGGCCGCGGTCTTGTAGGGCGAGCCCACGGGCACCGCCATGATCAGCGGGCCGGTCATCAGGATGGCCACCGGCGAGAAATCGTTGGCCGAATCATAGGGCAGGTCCGGCTGCACCCCCGCGGTAATGGCAAAGGCATTGGTGGCCAGCAGCATATTGGAGCCGTCCTTGGGGGCCTTGGCCACGGCGGCGGTGCCCACCAGGCTGCCCGCTCCGGGGCGGTTCTCCACGATCACGCTGTTGCCGAACTTGGCCATGATGGCCGAGGCGGCGGCGCGGCCCTGCAGGTCGGTGCTGGCCCCCGGGGCAAAGGGCACGACGATCTTCATGTTGCGCGGCATCTGCTGGTCGGCAGCCTGGGCGGCCGGGGCACCCAGCGTGAGGGTCGCCAGTGCGGCAATCGAAACCAGCGCGCGACTGAAGCGTGGCGCAGGCAAGGCTTGGCGAGTGATCATGATTCTCCTCCTGGTGTTTTATTGGTGATGGTGAATCAGTGCGCTGCCACGATAGCAGTTCGGGCCGCGTTGGGCAAAGCGGGGAGTGAGTGAGGCGTGAGGCGTGAGGCGTGAGGGGTGAGGAGGAGGCGTGCGGGGCACGCAGTCCAGGAAGCCGCGTTCAGCCGCGGTAGCCGATGGCGCGGGAGATGCGCTCGGCGGTTTCCTTCACCAGGCCGGACCAGCTGGCGCGCATGCGCTCGGCCGGGGCCGATACGGACAGGCCCGATACCAGTGCGCCGGTGTCATCGCGCACGCCTGCGCCGATGCAGCGCACGCCCAGTTCGGCCTCTTCGTTGTCGGTGGCGTAACCATGCTTGCGGATCTTGTCCAGGTCGCGTTCCAGCGCCGGGAGCGAGGTGAGCGTGTTGCGCGTGTGCTGCGGCAGGCCGGTGCGCTGCGCATAGGCGCGCAGTCCCTCGGGGCCGTCTTCCAGCAGGAACAGCTTGCCCACCGCGGTGATGTGCAGCGGCGCGCGCGCGCCGATGATGTTGACCACGCGCATCAGGGCGCGGCCGGAGGAGGTGCGCTCGATATAGACGATCTCGTCGTCGCGCCGCACCGAGAGGTTGACCGCCTCGCCGATGGCGCCGTGCAGCTCGCGCATGAAGGGCAGGGCGTGCTCGCGCACGCTGATGCGGGCCTTCACCAGGTTGCCCAGTTCCAGCAGGCGTATGCCCAGGCGGTAACTGCCCTGGTCGGCACGCTCGACCACGCCTTCGTTCACCATCGCGGTGAGGATGCGGTGCGCGGTGGAAGGGTGCAGCTTGGTGGCGTTGGCCAGGGTCTTCAGCGCCACCGACTCCGGATGCAGGGCGAGCTGATCGAGCAGCAACATCATGCGCTCGATGACCTGGATGGAGTTCTTGGATTCGGCTTCTGCCATATCTGCTTGCCCGGGCGCCATGCAGGCGCTGGTGTGGTCATGAGCTGTGTGAGCACAAATTTTACACGCTGCCACGCCGGGGCCACCATGCTATTCTGCCTTCGGTTGCACTGTGTCCATATTCGAATAAGCAGCATCGCATCCATCCACTTTTCCCCGACCCGGGATGCCCCATGCAAGTCGGTCTGTTCGTCACCTGCCTTGTTGACCTGATGCGCCCCTCTGTGGGCTTCGCCGCGCTGCAGTTGCTCGAAGATGCCGGATGCAGCGTGGTGGTGCCCGAGCACCAGACCTGTTGCGGGCAACCCAACTGGAATGCCGGTGACCGCCCGGCGGCGCAGGCGCTGGCGCGCAAGATGATGGCGGAGTTCCGTGACTGTGCCTGGGTGGTGGTGCCTTCGGGTTCCTGCGCCGCGATGCTGCGCAATTACCCGGAACTCTTTCCCGAGGATCCGCTGGCGCGCGCCGAGGCGGTGCGGCTTGCGCAACGCACCCATGAACTGACGGACTTCCTGGTCACTATTGCCGGCGTGGTGCGCGTGCGCGGCGCGTTTGCCGGCAGCGTGACCTATCACGACAGTTGCTCTGGCCTGCGCGAACTGGGCGTGAAGGCGCAGCCGCGCCGGCTGCTCGCCATGGTGCCCGGCCTGCGCCTGGAAGACATGAAGGAATGCGAAACCTGCTGCGGCTTCGGCGGCAGCTTCGCCATCAAGTATGGCGAGATCTCGGCGCAGATGGCCGAGCGCAAATGCGAGCACATCGCCGAATGCGGCGGTGATGCCGTGGTGCTGGGTGACCTGGGCTGCATGCTCCACATCGAGGGGCGGCTGCGCAGGCGCGGTGACATGACGACGAAGGTGCTGCACGTGGCCGAGGTGCTGGCGGGGCAGCTTGACGACAGTGAGCACGGCGGCAGCGTGGACGACGGCAGCGTGGACGGCAGCCGCCGATGAAGGCCCAGCCTCTCCATTTCAAGGCACGCGTCGATCTCGCGCTGGACAATCCGGTGCTGCAGGAAAACCTGCGCCGCTTCGGCAGCGGCGGCCTGGCGCTGCTGCGGGCGAAGGCGGTGGAGGCCTACGGGCCGGAGGCCTTCGAGCGTCTGCGCGATGCCGCGCGCGACATCCGCCAGCGCTCCATCGAGCGCATGGACATCCTCATCGAACGTTTCGAGGCCGAGGCCACGCGGCGCGGCGCCACGGTGCTGTTTGCCGAGACGGCCGAAGCCGCCGGCGCCATGGTGCTGGAGATCGCGCGCCGCCATGGGGTGAAGAAGGCGGTGAAGTCCAAGTCCATGGTGTCGGAGGAGGCGAAGCTCAACGAGCAGCTGATTGCCGCCGGCATCGAGACGGTCGAGACCGACCTGGGCGAATACATCATTCAGCTCGCCGGAGAGCCGCCCTCGCACATCATTGCCCCGGCCGTGCACAAGAGCAAGGATGAAGTCTCCGACCTGTTCGAGAAGCACCACGGCCTGCCGCGCAAGAGCGATATTGCGGAGATGACCCTGGAGGCGCGCCAGGCGCTGCGCGGCCACTTCCTGTCGGCCGACATGGGTATCAGCGGCGGCAATTTCCTGGTGGCCGAGACCGGCTCGGGCATCATCGTCACCAACGAAGGCAATGGCCGCATGGTCACCACGCTGCCGCGGGTGCACGTGTGCATGACCGGCATCGAGAAGGTCATCCCGACGCTGGAAGATCTCTCCACGCTGCTGCGCGCACTGACACGCTCGGCCACCGGGCAGGCGATTTCCAACTACGCCAGCCTGTTCACCGGCCCGCGTCGCCCCGGCGATGGCGAAGGGCCGGAGCATCTGTACTTCATCCTGGTCGATGGCGGACGCTCTTCGCTGCTCGGTGGTGAGTTGCAGGACATGCTGCGTTGCATCCGCTGCGGCGCCTGCATGAACCACTGCCCGGTGTACAAGACCGTCGGCGGGCATGCCTATGGCTGGGTCTATCCCGGCCCCATGGGTGCAGTGCTGACCTCGGCCTTCACCGGTCTGGAAAACGCGAAGGACCTGCCGCAGGCGGCCACGCTGTGCGGCGCCTGCTCGGTGGTGTGTCCGGTGAAGATCCCGCTGCCCGAATTGCTGCGCACCCTGCGCGAGCAGCAGCTGCAGGCGGGCCTGCGCCCCTGGCAGGAGCGCGCCGGGCTGTGGCTGTGGGCCTGGCTGATGCAGCATCCGCGCGTGTATGCGCAGGCCTCGCGTGCGGGCGTGCGTGTGCTGAAGTGGATGGGCGGGCGCAAGGGCCTGATTGGCCGCCTGCCCTTCGGGTCGGGCTGGACCCGCGCCCGGAATGGTGGCCGCTTCATGCCGGCGCCGGCGGGGAAGACCTTCCGGGAAATGTATCGGAGGCGGTGATTACAATTGGCCGGTGGTTCCAATGATGAAAAGGATCCGCGTTCTAATATGATCATTATTAATGGGCCGGTCGGGTTAACCCCCTTGTCAAAGGGGGCCGACTGGCCGCAGGCCAGCGGGGGGATTTTGGCCAATCAGGCTGGTCTCATCGCCTTTGGCCGACATTGCATGAACCCTGAGCACGGCTGTTGCCTTGCAGACGGGAAGCACCGAAGGACACTCAGGGCCCGCATCCGGTCATGACGGGCGAACGATCAAGGCAGCGGGAGCAAATCCCCCCGCTCGTTCGCTGCGCTCACGAGTCTGAAGATCATCTAGCCGGCCTCCCACCGCGGTGAGGCGGTGGGGTTAAAGTGAGTTTGCGAACTTGCGATAAC
>CAIPGJ010001100.1 GCA_903864555.1 uncultured Pseudomonadota bacterium
GCCAATGTGCAGCCCAACTCCGGTTCGCAGGCCAATCAGGCGGTGTTCTTCGCACTGCTCAAGCCGGGCGATACCTACCTGGGTATGTCCCTCGCCATGGGCGGGCACCTGACGCATGGCTCGCCAGTGAACATGAGCGGCAAGTGGTTCAATCCGGTCAGCTATGGCCTGAATGACAAGGAAGAGATCGACTACGACGAGGTCGAGCGCCTCGCCCATGAGAAGAAGCCCAAGCTCATCCTCGCCGGTGCCTCGGCGTATTCGCTGCGCATGGATTTCGAGCGCTTCGCGAAAATCGCCAAGGATGTCGGCGCTTATTTCATGGTGGACATGGCCCACTACGCCGGCCTGGTCGCCGCAGGCGTCTATCCCAGCCCGGTGGGCATCGCCGATGTGGTCACCAGCACCACCCACAAGACCCTGCGCGGCCCGCGCGGCGGCCTGATCCTGATGAAGGCCGAGTACGAGAAGGCCATCAATTCGGCCATCTTTCCCGGCCTGCAGGGCGGCCCGCTGATGCATGTGATTGCCGCCAAGGCGGTGGCCTTCCAGGAAGCGCTGCAGCCGTCCTTCAAGGCCTATCAGCAGCAGGTCGTCGAGAACGCCTGCGTGATGGCGGAAACCCTGATCAAACGCGGTCTGAGGATTGTCTCCGGCCGCACCGAGAGCCATGTGTTCCTGCTTGACCTGCGTGCCAAGAAGATCAATGGCAAGGAGGCCGAGGCGGCTCTGGGCAAGGCCCACCTCACGGTGAACAAGAATGCCATCCCGAACGACCCGGAGAAGCCCTTTGTCACCAGCGGCATCCGCATCGGCTCCCCGGCCATGACCACGCGCGGCTTCGGCCGTGTCGAGGCCGAGAAGGTGGGCAACCTGATTGCCGATGTGCTGGATGCGCCGGCCGACGAGGCCAACCTGGCGCGCGTGCGCATGGACGTCGAGGCGCTGTGCCGGCGCTTCCCGGTGTATGGCGCGCCTGCACGAGCGGCAGCGGCAGCCTGATGAAATGCCCTTTTTGCAAGGCTGGTGATACCGCGGTCATCGACTCGCGGCTCTCCGACGACGGCGACAGCGTGCGCCGGCGGCGCGAATGCCAGCATTGCGAAAAGCGCTTCACCACCTACGAGCGGGTGGAACTGTCCATGCCGCTGGTGGTCAAGTCCAATGGCTATCGCATCAGCTATGACCGCAACAAGGTGCGCGTGGGTTTCATGCGCGCCCTGCACAAGCGCCCGGTCCCTGCAGAGCAGGTGGAAGAGGCCATCAACCGCATCGAGCAGCGCATGCTGGGGCTGGGCGAGCGCGAGGTGAAAAGCCGCGTGGTGGGCGAGATGGTGATGCGCGAGCTGAAGAAAATGGATGATGTCGCCTACATCCGCTTCGCTTCGGTGTACGAGGACTTCCAGCGCGTCGATGACTTCCGCGACGCCATCCTGTCGGTGAAGCGCCCGGCCGGCAAGCAGCGTGTGCGCAAGATCCCGGCCAAGTAGTTTTCCCCCTCACCTTGAGCCGTCCCGCAAACCCGCCCGCCGTGGAGTCATCGCTCATGGACCGCGATTTCATGGCCCGTGCACTGACGCTGGCGGGGCGCGGTCTGTGGACCACCACGCCCAACCCCCGGGTCGGCGCCGTCATCGTCCGCGATGGCCAGGTGGTGGGCGAGGGCTTCCATGAAAAAGCCGGTGGTCCGCATGCCGAAGTGGCGGCCCTGCGCGAGGCGGGCGCGAAGGCGCGTGGGGCGGACCTGTACGTCACGCTGGAGCCGTGCAGCCACCATGGGCGTACGCCACCCTGTGCCGATGCCGTCATCGCGGCGGGCATCCAGCGTGTGGTTGCCGCCATGCGCGACCCCAATCCGCAGGTGGCCGGCACCGGCCTGCAACGCCTGCGCGCGGCGGGCATCCGTGTCGAATGCGGCGTGATGGAAGCCGAAGCGCGCGAACTCAACATCGGCTTTGTCTCGCGCATGGAGCGTGGCCGGCCCTGGATGCGCCTGAAGGTGGCCGCGACGCTGGATGGCCGCACGGCGCTCGCCAACCGCAAAAGCCAGTGGATCACCGACGAGGCGGCGCGTGCCGATGGTCACGCCTGGCGCGCACGCGCCTGCGCCGTGCTCACCGGTTATGGCACGGTGCGCGATGATGATCCGCAGATGAATGTGCGCATGGTGGACACGCCGCGCCAACCGCTGCGGGTCGTGGTCGACAGCCGCCTCGAGGCTTCGCCGGATTCCAAGATATTCGCCGGCGGCGGCACCCTGGTGTTCTGTGGCGAGGCTGATGCGGCACGCCAGAAGGCACTGGAGGCACGCGGCGCGGAAATCATCGCGCTGCCCAATGCGCGCGGCAAGGTGGACCTGCCGCCCATGCTCACGGAACTGGCGCGGCGCGGCATCAATGAAGTCCACATCGAGACCGGCACGCGCCTCAACGGTTCGCTGCTGGCCGAGGGCTGTGTCGATGAACTGCTGGTCTACATGGCGCCGCGGCTGATCGGCAATGGCGGCCTGGGCATGTTCGATCTGCCCGAACTCACCGAGCTTGCCGCCACACCCATGCTGGACCTGCGCGAGATCACCCGCGTCGGGCAGGACCTGCGCTTGCTGGCGCGTGTGATGACCGGCCGGTGATGGGCCGGCAGGCTTCGGCTCTTCACCGATTTGCGGGGAAAGGTCTGGTATCTGCGAATCTGTCTGCAGTGCCTACCGAAACAATGGCCTCATATCTGGAAGCAGGGATAACTCACTACTGTCATCCCCGCGCAGGCGGGGATCCATTTTCTCGGAGGCAGTCAAA
>CAIPGJ010001101.1 GCA_903864555.1 uncultured Pseudomonadota bacterium
CACCGCTGCCGGCGCCGCCGCGACAGCCACGGCAGTTGAAGCCAGAGGCATGTCGGCCATTTCATCGGCGGCACGCAGGAACTGCCCCGCACTCGAAGCCTCAAGGCCCAGCGTGCTGCGAACGCCTTCGAGGAAGCGCTGTTCCGCCTCGGACTGCCTGCCGTCGGCATCGCAGACGCACACGGCCATCTCGTAGGCCAGTTGCCTTGCCTCGACCGAGGCGAGGTCACCCGCCACCGAAGCCAGCGACACGCGCTTCATCAGCACATCCTGGTACAGCGAGGGCAGGTTGACACCTTCGTCACCAGCCAGGCCCATGGCAATGCGCTTGATTTCGGCGCGCTCACGATCATGCTTGTCACCATCCACAAAGGAAGCGAGCAGGCTGACGGTCACGATGGCTTTGACTTCGACTGGCGTCATGGTTCAGGAACCCTGTGTCATGGGAAAGACGTGAGACTGCATTTTTTGCCGCAGGTTCATTTTCGGGGCTGCACGCGCAGCCGCCCGAGGGAATTGCCAAGTTCAATGATCCGGACAGTGCCGGGCAATCCGATCCGCTCCTGTTGCACGCCTGCCGCTATGGCAAGCCCGTCTACTGGAAGATCCCGCGCAGGAAATCGAAGATGCCCTTCACCGGGTCCGGCAGCGGCGGCTCGGCCTTGTGCGAGGTACGTGCCACATTGAATTCGGCACCCGCATCGATAAGGTGGCTCTGCAGCGACCGCTGGAACACCTCACCCACCATGGGGAGCGCGCTGCGTGCCCCCTGCCCCCAGGACCCCATGGTCACGCGGTTGTCATTGAACCCGACTCGCGCGCCGGCCACCAGCTGCGGATGCATGAGAATGAACCAGCCATCGGTGTTGTCCTGGGTGGTGCCGGTCTTGCCGGCGACATCGGCCTCGATGCCATAGCGGGAGCGGATGGCGGCACCGGTGCCCATGACCACCGTGCCGCGCATGGCATTCACCAGCGCCAGCACATGCTCGCGCGACATGGCTGCCTCGGGTTCGATGATTGAGGCGAAGGATTCCAGCACCACGCCATTGCGATTTTCGATGCGTGTCACGAGCAGGGGCTCGATGTAATGACCTTCATTGGCGATGGCACCGTAGGCTGCGACCATTTCGCGCAGCGTGACCGGGCTGGTGCCCAGCGCCAGCGACAGCACCGGATCGAGCTTGCTGTCGCGTACGCCAAGGGCGCGCGCAAGACGCGCCACGTTCGCGGGCCCCACCTTCTCCATCAATTGTGCGGTGATCGTGTTCTTTGAATAGGCCAGCCCCTCGTACAACGTCATGGGCAGGCCGGAAGGCGCCGTGTCGTCGCTCGGCGTCCACACGTCACCGCTGGGCAACGTGATGGCCACGGCCTGGTCGATGAGCGTGGTCTCAGGCCCCAGGCCCTGCATGAAAGCGGCACCGTAGACAAACGGCTTGAACGTGGAACCAGGCTGGCGACGCGCCTGGCTGACGTGATCGAACTGCTCGGTGGCGAAGTCGCGGCTGCCCACCCA
>CAIPGJ010001102.1 GCA_903864555.1 uncultured Pseudomonadota bacterium
GCGCCATCCTTCACGCCCTTGTCGAAGAGCTTGCGCGACAGCGTGATGGCCTGGCCGTTGTGGTTCAGGCTCATCAGGATGTTCATGTCCTTCTTCGGGCCGCCGATGCCCATCTGCACACCGTAGATCAGGCCATAGAGCACATGGGCGGCATCCAGTTCGCCGTTGACCAGTTTGTCGCGCACGCCGGCCCAGGAGGCCTCCTTGGTCGGGATGATCTTGATGCCGTATTTCTTGTCGAACTCCATCACATTGGCCATCACCACCGAGGAGCAGTCGGTGAGGGGGATGAAGCCGATCTTGATTTCTTTCTTCTCGGGAGCGTCGGAGCCGGCGGCCCACGCGGCATTGCGGACTGCATCGGGTACCAGGCTCATGATTCCCACCGTGGCGGCTTGTTTGAGGAAACTGCGCCGGGGTGAAGCGCTGTCATCGGCGGCAGGCGTGGAAGCATCGAGTACTGCAGGCAGTTTGGTGTCATCCATTTCGATCTCCAGAAAACAAAAAAGGCGTTCACCGCTGCATGCGAAAGGGATCACTCCCCCTCTCATGCACTGGTGAACGCCGTTGTTCACATTGAGGCCGTCATTGGCTTCGAAGATCTACTTCGCAAGGCTTGTGCCAGGGCCGTGCAGCGCCGTGGCATGGGTACAAGTCATTGATTCATTGATGGGTGAAGCAAGTGGGTGGTAGGGTGGGGCAGCCCGCCTCAGCGCACTGTTGCGGTGCACCATTGTGGGCGTCGCACCGGCACGGCGCGGTCGGGCGGGCGATGACTTCGGCGGGGGAGCCCGCCCAGTGAAATCCAGTCGACCGGATTCAGGTGCGGAACAGGTCGGCTGTGTCGATGACGCTCTGGGCCACGTCGCCCATGCGTTTCTTGCTGCTCATCGCCAGCTTGCGCAAGGCGTGATAGGCCTCTTCCTCGTTGAGGCCGCGGTTCTTCATCAGGATGCCCTTGGCGCGGTCCACCAGCTTGCGCTCGGACAACTTGAGGTTGGCCTCGGCCAGTTCGCCCAGCACGCGCTGGTATTCCTCGAAGCGCGCCACCGCCACGTCGACGATGGATTTCACCCGCGCCCCGGACAGGCCGTCGACGATGTAGGCGGAGACGCCGGCGCGCACTGCATCGCGGATGGATTCCGGCGCATCGTCGCTGGAGAACATGACGATGGGCCGGGGCTGGTCGCGGCTGACGATGACCACGTGCTCCAGCACGTCGCGCGAGGGCGATTCGGTGTCGATGATGATGATGTCCGGCTTGACGCTGTCCACCGCCTTGAGCAGCGCCAGCGGCGATTCCAGCGCGGCGGCCACCTGATAGCCGGCCTGCTCCAGCGCAGTGCGCAGGATTTCCGCCCGTTCGGGCGAGTCATCGACGATGAGGACGCTCAGCATGGAAGGCAGGCCTGTCATGCCCTGGGCAGGCGCAACTTGCGTGCCAGCGGGAGGCTTGCAAACCATGTTCAGGGCCCCTCCACCAGGGCAGCCGTAAGCCGGCGCACCAGGGGCAGTACCAACAGCAAGGTAGGAAAGGCCACCAGCCAGGACAGGCCCCAGGCGCTCAGCCAGATCATCGGGAAATCCGGCGCCAGGCCGATGCTGCGCAGGGTGCTGATCAGGGACACCACGAAGGTCATGAGCAGCGACAGCAGCAGCGGCATCACCAGTGCGGCGTAGCGCGCCGGCAGTTTGGGCGTGCCCAGGAGGGTGCGTGAGGGCGTGCGCGATCGGCCGGCGGATTCCTGGGGACTGCTCACGATGTTCCGGACAAAGAGGTGTTCAAGCCCGTAGTTTAACTTCCCGCGGCGCTTAGCCTGGAGTTCAGCAGGCGCGGGGAGCAGAGGTAGGGCGTTTATGAGGCTCTGGTTAGTCGATAACAATTACTTCGTTTGGCTAATGAAAAAGGGATATGGTGTATGAAATTGATTATAATGTAGCGAATTTTCCAGAAGGAGGTCGTTGCAGGCGGTGCGGCCTGAATCTTATGTCGGGGACAGAGATGCCCCCTTCAATGGTTCACCGATTTCCGGGGAAGAAGGCGCGGTAAGTTCGGCATGGCTGCCGGTGTTAACCCCCTTGTCAAAGGTTCTTCGTCAA
>CAIPGJ010001103.1 GCA_903864555.1 uncultured Pseudomonadota bacterium
AGCTGGAAGCCGGCGGTGCGCGCGACACCCTGAATGCACTGCAGGCGCGCTGGTCGGAGTTCGAACCGGAGATCCAGCGCCAGTGCGCCGAGATCCTGCAGGTCTCGGCCCCGGCCCCGGCACCGGCAGTCAGTTGAGCTGGTCCTGAGCGGCGCTGGCCTGTGCGCAGGACAGGCAGGGATAAACTCCTGCCTGTCCCCGCCACGCCCCTGACTATACCGACGATATCGCCATGAATCTGCCGCAACCGCGTAATCCCCTGCACGGCATCACCCTCGAACGCATGCTCACTGAGCTCTCGGCAGAACTGGGCTGGCAGGCCATGGGCGAGTCCATCCCCATCCGCTGCTTCACCCATGATCCGAGCATCGCCTCCAGTCTGCGCTTCCTGCGGCGCACGCCCTGGGCGCGCGCCAGGGTAGAACAGTTGTATCTGCAGCACAAAGCCTGAGCGGTCGCTTGAGCACAGGCAGCGCATTCGGCCCTAAAATGCGCTGAAACACGCGCCTGCCAGCACAGAACAAGAATGCAGGATGCATAAAGGCCGATAAGGTCGAGGCGAGGCGACCGCCGACAGAGCGGTCCCCATAAAGGAGGCTGGACCATGCGATTGATGCATCTGTCGTTGCTCACCCTGTCACTGTCCCTGGCGGTTTCCGCCGGCGCACACGCGCAGGAGGATGTCTCTAAGTTTCCCTCAAAGCCGGTGACCGTCATCGTGCCCTATGCGCCAGGGGGCTTCGCCGGCATCGAGACCCAGGTCTATGCCACCAGGATGAGCGCGCTCTCGGGGCAGCAGTTCCTGGTGGATTACAAGGCCGGTGCCACCGGGGCCATCGGCGCGGCGCATGTGGCCAGGTCGAAGCCGGATGGCTACACCTTGCTGACGGTGACCGGCGGCTTCACCATTTTCCCGGCTTTCCGCAATGACCTGCCCTTCGACATTCTCAAGGACTTTGCACCAGTGTCCTGGATCAGCTCGCGGGTATCGGTGCTGCTGGTGAGCAACAACCTGCCGGTGAAGAGCTTCGAGGAATACATCGCCTACGTACGCGCCAACCCGGGCAAGGTGAACTTCGGCACCGCCGGCGTTGGTGGCATCAACCATCTGTCCGGCGCCTGGATCGACAGCGCCACGCGCACCAAGGTGACCTATGTGCACTTCAAGGGCACGCCAGTGGGCGAAGTGGTGGCCGGTCGCATCGATGCGGTGCCCGCCGGTCTGGTAGCGTCGCTGTCCTTCATCAAGTCGGGCAAGGCACGCGCCCTGGCCGTGATGGGGGATGAGCGTTCGCCTCAGCTCCCCGGGGTACCCACCATCGCCGAGCAGGGCATACCCGGCTACAACGTCAACAGCTGGCTGGGATTCGTGGCACCGGCGGCCACGCCGCCTGCCATCGTCAACAAGCTGAGCGAGACCTTCAACAAGGTGGCGAATTTGCCCGATGTCGCCGGACCCATGCAGGCCGAGGGCATCAAGACCATCGGCAGCACGCCGGCGCAACTGCGCCAGCTGATGGTGGCTGAAGTGGACCGCTGGAAGAAGGTGGTGCAGGACGGCAATATCAAACTGGAAGAATGAATAGGTGATGGTCGACCGGCTCGCCCGGCGGCAATGATGAAGTGACCTGGACAGACGAAACGGATTCCCCGAAATGAGCAACAGCAAGACCCGTACTTCCTTTGCCGTCGACATCGGCGGCACTTTCACCGACGTGGTGCTGATCCGTGGCAGCAATGTGATGGTGGAAAAGACCCTCACCACCCCGGACAACCTGCTGACCGGATTCTTCCGCGG
>CAIPGJ010001104.1 GCA_903864555.1 uncultured Pseudomonadota bacterium
CGTTGTCGAGAGACGAGCCGGCGACAAAGGGCAGCACGATGGTGATGGGCCGGGTCGGCCAGGCCGCCGCGCCCTGGGCCCAGGCCGAAGCGGAACCAATGGCCAACAGCACGCCGGCACACAGCAGGGACTTTCCGAAACTGGCCATCGCAACCTCCTCTGGCGCATGCCGCGCCTGGTGATGTTCAAACTGCTGTTGCTCCATCCGGTGACGCGTGTGACGCCTGCCCGTGCGCAAGGGTTCCGTCCTACTCCTCCAGCACGATGCTGCGATCCTGGATGATCTTGCGCCAGCGCGCCACATCCGCCGCCAGCAACTGGGTGAACTGCTCCGGCGTGCTGCCCACCGGCAAGGCGCCATCCGCCTTGAGGGTATCGAGGACATCGGGCGACTTCACCGCCTTCGCATACTCACTGCTCAGGCGGTTGACGATGGCAGCCGGGGTGCGCGCCGGCGCGACAAAACCGAACCAGCTCACCAGGTCGAAACCAGTGGCGCCCTGCTCGTGCAGGGTGGGCAGGTCCGGATAGACCGGGGTGCGCACCATGCCGGTCAGGCCCAGCGGCTTGAACTTGCCGGCAGCGACGTGCGACTTGACGAAGGGAATGCTGCTGATGCTGCCCTGGATGCGCCCGCTCAACATGTCGGTGAGCAGCAAGGGCGAGGTCTTGTAGTGCACGAAGGTGGCGCGCGCGCCGATGACTGAATGCAGCCATTCGCCCCCGACATGGTTGATCGAGCCGGCGCCGCTGGTGCCCATGTTGAGCACACCCGGATTGGCCTTTGCGTGCGCCATGTACTCCTGCAGGTTGCGCACCGGCAGTGCCGGATGCACATAGAACACATAGGGCGCGCTGCTGGTGTGCGAAATGGGCGCAAAGCTTTTCTGCACGTCCCAGGCAAGATCCTTGTAGAGCAGGCCGGTGAGCACAAAGGTCGGCGTCACCAGCATCATGGTGTAGCCATTGGGCGCCGCCTTCGCAACATGGGCGTAGGCAATGGTGCCGCCTGCGCCGGGCTTGTGCTCCAGCACCACCGGCTGGCGCAGACTGTCACCCAGCTTCTGGGCATACAGTCGCGCGGTGATGTCAAACGACGCACCTGGCTGGGCCGGCACCACCAGGGTGACTGGCCTGGCGGGAAAAGCTGCGGTGGACTCCTGGGCCTGGGACGCAAGCGGCAAGACACTGCACACCATGGCACCCAGCACGACTACACGACGCATCGATTTCATCACCTGCCTCCCTCTGATGGCCCCACATATTCAAGAAACACCAGCGGGCCTGCTATTTCTTGGCCCAGCCCAGGCGCTCTGACAACCGCTTCTCGCGCTCCGAGGCCCTGCGCATCTCCGCGGTGAAATCGGCGCTGTTGCGATACCAGGCGGCAAGTTCGAACTTGTCCAGCAATGCCGGATGCGCCGGGTCATCCATGGCCCGCTTGAAGCCGTCATGGATGCGCTGGACCACCCGGGGTTCCATGTTCTTCGGCCCGGCGATGCCGACCTCCGAAGCGAGCGTGACGTTGTA
>CAIPGJ010001105.1 GCA_903864555.1 uncultured Pseudomonadota bacterium
GGCATTGTGGCGCAAAGGCGAGCTGCACCCGGAAAGCAACGTGCAGTTCGGCGAAGGCGGGGCGGGCACTTTTTCCGATGGCAAACTCTATAGCCAGATCAAGGACCCCCGCTATCTGGGACGCAAGGTGATGCAGGAGTTCGTGCAGGCCGGCGCCCCCGAGGAAATCCTGTATGCCGCGCATCCGCACATCGGCACCTTCAAGCTGGTAAAGGTGGTGGAGAATCTGCGCGCGCAGATCGAAGCCCTGGGTGGAGAAGTACGCTTCGAACAGCGTGTCACGGAGCTGCTGTTCAATGATGGGCCGGATGGCCGACACTTGAGCGGGCTTGTCGTGTCCGACGCCGGCACGGGGGAGCGCCACACCGTGCCGACCCAACACGCAATCATGGCACTGGGGCACAGCGCGCGCGATACCTTCATCATGTTGCACAGGCATCGCGTGGCCATGGCAGCGAAGCCATTTTCCGTTGGCTACCGGATCGAGCACCCGCAAAGCATGATCGACCGCGCGCGATGGGGGCGACACGTGGGTCACCCCTTGCTGGGCGCGGCCGATTACAAGCTGGTGCACCATGCCCGCAATGGTCGCACCGCTTACAGTTTTTGCATGTGTCCGGGCGGCACCGTGGTGGCGGCGACCTCCGAGCCGGGTCGTGTCGTCACCAACGGCATGAGCCAGTACTCCCGCAATGAGCGCAATGCCAACGCCGGTGTGGTCGTGGGCGTGGATCCCTCTGACTTCCCTTCGCAGGCTGGCGTATTGGAGCAGTATCTGGGGGACGTCAGATTGACGATCGACGATGCGGCTTCCGGCGTGCATCCACTGGCGGGTATTGTTCTGCAACGCCAGCTCGAAAGCGCTGCATTCGTTCTTGGCGGGAGCGATTACTCGGCGCCCGGTCAGCGCGTGCAGGACTTCCTGACGGGCACGCCTTCGCTGGGTTTTGGCGTGGTCGTGCCTTCGTACAAGCCCGGCGTCAAACCCACGGATCTGGGCGAGGCCCTGCCGGCGTTCGCGGTTGACGCGATCCGCGAAGCCTTGCCCGCGTTTGGCCAGAAGATAAAGGGGTTCGATGGGCCCGACGCCATCCTGACGGGTGTGGAAACCCGGACTTCTTCGCCGCTGCGGATCGCCCGCGACGCTGCATTGCAGAGCCCCACGCTGCGTGGCCTTTACCCGGCCGGGGAGGGTGCCGGTTACGCTGGCGGTATTCTGTCCGCCGCTGTTGACGGCCTGAAGGTGGCCGAGGCCCTGGCAAAATCCATGGTGGCTTGATCCGTGGCGACTTGGGTCGTGACAGGTCCTGGGGGTAGGGTGGGGGAAGACCGGGAGAAGGCAGTGGCGTCACGGCCATCCGCTAGAATCGACCGGTGTCTGTCGAATCGCCCATGAACCTCCTCGCCATCGAAACATCGTCCGAGTATCTGTCGCTGGCCCTGGAGGCCGGCGGGACCCTGCACGACTACCACGAGCATGCCGGACAGTTGCACGCCGAGCGCATCCTCGGTGAGATCATGACCCTGATCGCCGGCGCCGGATTGCAGAAAGCCGATCTGCAGGGCATCGCCTTTGGCTGCGGCCCCGGGTCCTTCACCGGCCTGCGCATTGCCTGCGGCGTCACCCAGGGCCTGGCCTATGCGCTGGATGTGCGGGTGAAGGGCATCGTCACGCTGATGGCCCTGGCCGAGGACCTGTATCGCACCGATGGCTGCCGGCAGGTGATTGCCTGCAGCGA
>CAIPGJ010001106.1 GCA_903864555.1 uncultured Pseudomonadota bacterium
CGGTCAGAGCCGGCTGCTGCCTCCGGAGCGCGAGAAGCTGAAGCGCGTGGCCGAGGTGCTGGCCAAGCGGCCCACGCTCCGGCTGGTGGTGCCCGGGCGTGCCGACAGCGCCGCTGACGGCGAGCGGCTCAAGCGCGCCGCCGTGGCGCGCGAGGTGGCGCGCCGGGCCGGCTTCGATGTCGCCGAGGACGAGAGTGCAGGCGGGCTCTCCATCGAGGACAGCCGCACCCGCAATGCCATCCGCGCCGTCTTCACCGAACGCTTCGGCGCCCCGGCGCTGGACAAGCTGAAAGCCGAGGCCGAAGCGAAGACAACGACCGGCGAAGCCGCCAAGCCGGGCATGGTCGATCGCGTGCGCAACCTGGCCAGCGGCGAGCCGCAGGTGGCCGACGCGCGACCCTTCTACAACACGCTGATGCGCCGCCTGCGCGAGGCCCAGGTGCTGTCACCCGATGCGCTGGAGACCCTGGCGCGCGCGCGCAGCGAGGCTGTCGCCTCCCTGTTGCGCGAGGGAGGCCTGCCGGCCGCACGGGTACAGGCCACCACGGTGGCTCCGGTGTCGGGCGATGTGCGCGCACGCGAGGTGAAGATCGAACTGGAACTGGCCAGCCAGTAAGCCGCGGCCGACAGCAGGGGAAAGTCGAACACCGGATTGACGGGCCTGCCATGCCTCCCGTAGGACCGGCTGGCCCCGTTAAAATGTCCACGACGATGGCAGATGGCATCTCGGGAGGGAACATGGCCACACCAAAACAGAAATCAGTGCGCACCACCAGAACGACCGGCAAGGTCAAGGCGGCCTGGGAACGCGGCTATTATTCGCACAGCTACTGGCGCGGCAAGCACAAGCTGGGTACGGTGAAGCTGGGCCCCAAGGGCGAGTGGGACGAAATCTATCGCTGGGAAGCCGGCACGCGCCAGGGCGAGTGCGCCACTCTGGCAGCCGCCAAGCTGGCGGTGGAACAGATGATCGCCTTCGGTGCCAGCCAGATCAGCCTGTTTGACACCAGCGACGCCTGACCACCGCCCACCGCTCCCTCACGCCTCACACCCAATCATATTGACATCAATTTTGAACGCTCAAGCGCTTCTGAATTGAGTCAATCAAGACATTATTATCACCCAGCCTGATGGCCTACCCAGTCTGCCCAAAGTGTTCCCACCAACCGCTGCCGGCGGACCAGTCGTTTCCGGCCGCCTGTCCGGGCTGTGGCCTCATCCTGGCCAAGTACAGTGCGACGCTCGTGCCACAGGCCACGCCGCGCACAATGGCAACTGGCGCGTCCGGCACGCATGCGGCGGGCGACAGCGTGGAGAACAACACCGAGGACAGCCACATGGCGCAGTGGCTGGCCAGCCTGCTGCACGTGCCCGACGAAGTCTCCAAGACCAACTGGTATGGCCGCCTCGTCGCGCTGATCCTGTTCAGCGTATGGACCGTCCTCATCTGGCGCGACATGGACATCCCCGTGGGGGATCCGGGCAGCTACGTGCTGCACATCATCCTCACGCCCTTCCATGAATCCGGCCACTACCTGATCTTCCGCTGGTTCGGCCAGTTCATCATGATCCTGGGCGGCACCCTGGGCCAGCACCTCTTTCCCATCGTCATCGGCATCGCCTTCCTGCGCAAGGGCAACCCCTTCGGCGCC
>CAIPGJ010001107.1 GCA_903864555.1 uncultured Pseudomonadota bacterium
CCCCTGGCCACGGGCCTCAGCGAGGCGCTGGGGCAATCGGTCCTCATCGACCATCGTCCCGGGGCCAACACTATCATCGGCGCCGAACAGGCGGCTCGCGCGCAGCCCGATGGCCACACGCTGCTGCTGGCCACCGTGTCCACGCTGGCCGTGAATCCGACGGCGTACAAGAGCATTCCCTATGATGTGGTCAAGGAGGTCGAGCCCATCGCCAAGGTGGCCTCCAGCTATCACATCATCGTCGCGCGCAAGAACCTGCCCGCCAATTCAATGAAGGACCTGATCGCGCTCGCGCGTGCCAAGCCTGGCGCGGTGAGCTACGGCACCACCGGAGTCGGCTCGTCACTGCATTTCGCCATGCTGCTGCTCGAATCGACCTCGGGCGTAAAGCTCCTGCACGTGCCCTACAAGGGCTCGGCGCCCGTGGTCACGGCGCTCCTGGGTGAGCAGATCGATATCTCGCCCATCGGACCCGCCTCGGCGGCGGGCACGCTCAGGGACGGGCGGTTGAAGGCGCTTGCCGCAACCTCGGAGAGGCGCTTCGGTGCCTATCCCGACGTGCCCACCATGATCGAGCTGGGCTTTCCCGGCTTCACCACCGGCGCGTGGTATTGCATCGTCACGCGCTCGGGGCTCCCGGCGGCCACGGCCGAGAGCCTCAACCGCGAGAGCAACCGCGTACTGCAGCAGGCGTCGCTGCGCAAGCTGCTGGACGCCGACGGCGTTTCCGCCGAGGGCAACCTCACGCGCGCGGAACTCGGCCGCTTCATCGTCGATGAGATGCGCAAGTGGGAGAAAATCATCCGCGACAACAAAATCCAGCTGGAATAGGCGCCAGACCGAGCGCGTTGCGCCGCTGCATTTCCGCATTTCCATTATTCCGATCCGTGCGACATCCAGGAGAAAGCCTTGCCCCAAAACTACGCCACCTCACATGACGGCGTGAGATTGCATTACGAGACCCACGACTACACCGATCCCTGGAAGCAGGCAGGCACGCTCATCCTTCAGCATGGCTTTGGCCGCTCTGCGCGCTTCTGGCGCAACATGGTTCCCTACATAGCGCGCTTTTTCCGTGTGGTCTGTCCCGACCTGCGTGGCCTGGGGGAGTCATCCAGGGACTTCGACTTCGACAAGGGGATTTCCGCGGATCACTACCTGCGTGATATTTTGTCCATTGCCGACAGCCTGGGCTTGCGCGATTTCCATTACGCGGGCGAGTCGCTGGGCGGCATGCTGGGCATGGCACTGGCCGCACAGCATCCGGACCGCGTGCGCTCGCTCACCATGATGTCTTCGTCCCTGTCGGTGCGGGCGGACGCGCAGAAGGCCTTTGCCTTCCAGTACCCCACCTGGCAGGACGCGCTGCGCGACCTGGGCACGCGGGGATGGGCGGCCGAGGCCAACAAGTCCACGCGCTTTCCCGCCGGCACCGACCCCAGTCTCCTGGACTGGTACAGCGAGGAGTTCGGCAAGTCCGACGTCAACGTGCTGCTGGCCATGTCTCGCGTTGCCGTGACGCTCAATCTGGCGCCGGTGATCGACAAGATACGCGCGCCCACCCTGGGTCTGTCTCCCACCGGTGGCGCATTCGCCAGAAGTGGCGAGGAGGCGTTGATGAAGGCGGGTATCAAGGGCATGCGCATGATCCATTTCCCCACCACCTACCACATGGTGTGGGTGCTGGCACCGGCCGCCTGTGCGACGCACATGTTGCATTTCATGGCTGAGATTGATGGTGTCCCGGCGCATGAAGCCTGAGCCACTTGCGCTCGGGCACGAGAGTGAGGGCGGGGGCGCCACCTGGGCTCCCGCCAAGCTGCAACGGCTGATCGCGCCCAAATCGATCGCTCTGGTGGGGGCGTCCGAGACTTCCTTCTTCGGTCGCATCGTGATCGAGAACCTCCAGCGCTTCGGCTATCAGGGCCGGATCTTTCCGGTCAACCCGAAGCGGCCGGAGATTCTCGGCCTGAAAGCCTATCCTGACCTGGATGCCTTGCCGGTGCCACCGGATCATGTGCTGCTCGCCGTGGCGCCGGACGCGGTGCTGGAGAACCTGCAAACCTGCACGCGCATGGGCGCAGGCGGTGCGGCCATCATCAGCTCCGGGTTCGGCGAGACGCACAGCGATCATGGTGTTGAGCTCGAGCGGCAGATTGCCGCGTTCGCCCGCGAGGAAGGTTTTCCCGTGCTGGGACCCAACTGCCTCGCCATCATCAATGCCTTCGAGTCCTGCTACCCCTTCGGCTCGGCCATGGCGGGCAAGCTCATGGCCGGCAATGTCGGCGTCACCATGCAAAGCGGCGGCATGATAGGCGGGCTGCTGCGCTCATCCTATGAGCGCATGGGGTACGGGTACTGCGTGTCCACGGGCAATGAAGCGGCGCTGGAGACCAGTGACTGGATTGGCTACATGCTCGAGGACGAGCGCATCCACGTGATCTGCGCCTATATCGAGGGCTTTCGCACGCCGGCCAAGTTCCTCGAAGTGGCAGAGCGCGCGCTCGAAAAGGAAAAGCCGCTCATCGTGCTGAAAGTCGGCCGCACCGAAGCCGGGCGCGAGGCAGCGCTGGCTCACACCGGCTCCCTCGCGGGCGCCGACCAGGTCATCGACGGTATCTTTCGCCGCTACGGCGTCACGCGCGTGTCGGACTTCGACGAAATGATCGAGACGGCCATGCTGTTCTCGAAGACGCGGGGCAAGCGGCCGGCCGGAAGCGGCTTCGCCGCGATCACGGCCTCTGGCGGCACGCGCTCCATGATCGCGGACCTCGCCAGCGTCCACGGCATCGAGCTGGCGAAGTTCTCCCCCGCGACGACATTGAAGCTCGAGCAGGCGCTGCCCGCCTACGCCAGTGTCTCCAATCCGCTGGATGCCACCGGCCAGGTGCTCACCGACACCGCGGTGTACAAGCGCGTCATCCAGGCGCTCATGGATGATCCCGCGGTGCACCTCATTACCGTGTTCCAGACCCTGGGGCTGCCGGGCGAAGACACGCCATACCACGTGCGGCTGCTCAACCTGGCGCTGGAAGATATTCCCGCCGCCCCCAAACCCGTGACCGTGGCCGCCGTATCTGCGCAGTCGCTCACCGAATGGCAGAAAAACTTCCTCAGGAGCAATCCGGATCTGGCTTTCACCCAGGGCCTGGCCGAGACCCTGCAGGGGGTGCGCAGCCTCATGGACTATCAGCAGGCGCTGTTGCGCCACCAGCGAACGCGAGCGCGCGGGCAGGTGCAGGGTGAAGTGAGAGATCTGCGGCTTCCTTCCTTCTCCATGCCGGGACAACCCCTGAGGGTGGCCACCGAGCACGCCAGCAAGCAGGCGCTTTCGGCCTGCGGCATCGGGGTGACGCGTGAAGCGCTTGTCCAGGACGGCGATGAAGCCTGCGCTGCCGCTTCGTCCATCGGCTATCCGGTTGCGCTCAAGCTGATCTCCCCCGACCTGCTGCACAAGACTGAGGCCGGAGCGGTATTGCTGCGGCTGAGCAACGAGGCCGAGCTGAGGGCGGGCTGCGAACACCTGCTTGCCAAATGCGCCGGTGACACGCTGCGACGCGAGGGTTTGCTGGTGCAGGAAATGGTGAGCGAGGGCGTGGAAGCGATCCTCGGCGTGGTGAATGATCGCCAGTTCGGCCCCTGCGTCATGGTGGGCATGGGCGGCATCTTCGTGGAGTTGCTGAAGGACGTGGGCTTTGCGCCCGCGCCGGTCGCGCCCGAGGAGGCGTTGTCACTGATACGGCGCCTGAAGGGTGTCACGCTGCTGGACGGCCTGCGCGGCAAGGGGCCTTACGACATCGACGCGCTCGCAGATGCTTTGGTGAAGCTCTCATTGCTTGCCTGGGAGGCGCGCGACCGCATCGAACAGGTGGACATCAACCCGCTGATGGTGCTGCCGCGCGGCCGGGGCGTGAAGGCGGTGGACGCCCTCATCATCCTGAAAGAGCCCGATGAAGCTCGCGCGCCGAAGCGCGATGGAGTATCGCCCACATGATTTATCAAGCGTGAGACAAGGTACAGACATGCGCATCGTCGACGCCCAGATCCATTTGTTCAGCCCGGATTCCGCTGAATACGCGGCCATGGTCCATCAGGTCATCATGCCGCCCGAGCAGGTCATCGCCGAGATGGACGCCGCCGGCGTTGCGCGCGCCTATCTGGTTCCCGCCGGCGGCTCGGTGGCGAACGACACCTGCCTCGATGCGCAACGTTGCTGGCCCGACCGCTTTCGCGTCATGGGCCGCATCAGCCTGAACAAGCCCGAGGGCAGGGCGCAGATGAAGGATTGGAACGAGCAGGGTTTTGCCGGCGTGCGCCTTGCGTTCCCGCCGCTCAGCCGTGCCAACTGGCTGAAGGATGGAACGGCAGACTGGTTCTGGCCCGAGGCCGAGCGCAATCGCATCGCGCTCATGATCTGGGCGCCCGGACAACTCGACGAAGTCGGACGCCTGGCGGCGAGCCATCCGGGCATGCGCTTCATCATCGACCACCTGGGCCTGTACGTGGAGGACAAGGACGACGCGGTGGGGCCGGTGGTGGACAAGCTGCTGGAACTGTCGCGCCACGCCAATGTGGCGGTAAAGGCCTCGGCGCTACCCGCGCATTCCACCGAGCCCTGGCCTTACCGCAACCTGCATGGCCACATCAGGCGCGTGATCGATGCCTTCGGCTCGGAGCGGGTGATGTGGGGCACCGACCTCACGCGGCGTGCCTGTCCCTATGACCAGGCCATACGCATGTTCACCGAGGAGCTGGGCTTCCTTGACAACAAACAGATCGAGGATCTCATGCATGCCAGCGCCACGCGCTGGATCGGCTGGTAGCCGCACCACATTCAACTCGACTACTGCGAGGAAATCATGAGTGACCCTGGCCAAAACGCCGACAAGACGGTAGTGCTGCAGGTGGAGGGTGCCGTCGGCACGCTGCTGCTCAACCGGCCCGAAAAGCTGAACGCCTTCAACCTCGCCATGCTGGCCGACCTTTCGGCGGCACTGGACGAGGCCCTCAAGGACAGCGCCATCCGCGTGCTCATTCTCAAGGGCGCGGGGCGGGCCTTCTCGGTGGGCATGGACATTCAGGGCGGCAGCACGCCGGCGGACCTGGGCGTGGCCGCGGATCGCGAACGGCTACAGGCCTGCGTGGAACTGTTTCTCAAGGTGTGGGATTTTCCCAAGCCCATCGTCGCGCAGGTGCATGGTTACTGCTGCGCGGCGGCAACCATGCTGGCGTTGGCCTGCGACATCACCCTGGTGGCCAACGACTGCAAGATCCGCTTTCCCAGCATTCCCATCGGCGGCGGTTTCGTCAGCAGCTTCTGGGCCTTTTTCGTGGGCCCAAAGAAAGCCAAGGAGATG
Source organism: uncultured Pseudomonadota bacterium (assembly GCA_903864555.1). The sequence continues at coordinate 5,358 of CAIPGJ010001107.1, forward strand.
GACTACATCGCCGGAAGCGAAATCCTCGGCGCCGAGGCGCAGGCCTGGGGCTGGGCCAACCATGCCCTGCCCGAGGAGGAGCTCGAGGCGCGTGCGCAGCGCATGGCCACGCTGATATCGAAAACGCCCTCGGACCTGCTGCGCATGAAGAAGCTGGCCATCAATCGCGTCTCGGAATGGCAGGGTTTTCGCCAGGCCATGCTCTCGGGCGCCGAATGGGACACGCTGTCGCACTTCACCGAGGGCGCCTCCGAGATGCGCAATCGCATCACCACGCTCGGCCTGCGCGAGGCCATCAAGACGCTGCAGGCCTGAATAGCGGCACAAGAGGGGAGCACACCACCATGCCATTCACCAAATCGCCCGACGGCGTGAAGCTTCACTACTCCGTGCACGACTACACCGATCCCTGGAGGCAGGCGCCGGTGCTCATCTTGCAGCACGGTTACGGCCGCTCGCAGGCCTTCTGGTTCAACCTCATTCCCTATCTCAGCCGCTATTACAAGGTGGTGTGTCCCGACATGCGCGGCCTCGGCCTGTCGGCCAAAGACTTCGATCTCACCTCGGGCATCACGGTGGACCATTTTGTGGCGGACGTGTGCTCGGTGGCCGATGCCGTGGGCGCACCGCGTTTTCACTATGCCGGCGAGTCCATGGGCGGGATCATCGGCATGGCCACCGCCGCCATGCGTCCGGAACGCGTGCGGACCCTGTCTCTGCTCTCGGCGCCGCTGCGCATCAACATCGAAAGTCAGGCCATGTTCAAGTTTGGCCATGCCACGCGCGAGGAGGCCATGCGCGCCATGGGCAGCAAGGGCTGGTCCGACGCGGTGAACACCG
>CAIPGJ010001108.1 GCA_903864555.1 uncultured Pseudomonadota bacterium
ATCGGCCAGACCCTGGCCGCCCAGGACCTTTGCGCGCGCCTGCCCGCCTACATGAAAACCCACCACCTGCAGGCCGGCGTCGGCCATTACGGCGTGTTCAACGGCCGCAAATGGACGGCCCAGATCTATCCGGTGGTGCGCGACCTGATCCAGAACGCCAATTAGGCAATGAGCCAGGGCCAGCCATCCGCAGCGGCACACCGACCTACCCGTCCCGCCAACCATGCCGTGGCGCAAGCCCTGCGGAATCCCCTTACCGACACTGAATGACTCCAGCGAGGCCCCATGCAACTCTCCGGCAAGACAGCACTCATCACCGGCTCCACCAGCGGCATCGGTCTGGCCATTGCGACGGAACTGGCGCGGCGCGGTGCCAACATCGTGCTCAACGGACTGGGAGATGCCGCCGCGATCGAGGCTATCCGTGCCAGCCTCGGCAGCAAATTCGGCGTGTCCTGCACTTATTCCCCGGCCAACATGCTGGTGCCAGCGGAGATCCGCGACATGTTTGCCCAGGCCATCACCCGCTTCGGGACGGTCGACATCCTCGTCAACAATGCCGGCATCCAGCATGTCAGTCCGATCGAGGATTTCCCCGAGGAGAAATTCGACGCCGTGATCGGCATCAACCTGGTGTCGGCCTTCCACACCATCAAGGCCGCGGTGCCCGGCATGAAAGCGCGCCAATGGGGGCGCATCATCAACATCGCCTCGGCCCATGCGCTGGTGGCCTCCCCCTACAAGTCGGCCTATGTCGCGGCCAAGCACGGCGTCGCCGGCCTGACCAAGACGGTGGCGCTGGAACTGGCCGAACAGGGCATCACCGCCAATGCCATCTGTCCGGGCTATGTGTGGACCCCGTTGGTGGAGAAGCAGATTCCGGACACCATGAAGTCGCGCGGCATGACTGAAGAGGAAGTGAAGCAGAAAGTGCTGCTGGCCGCCCAGCCGACCCGGCGCTTTGTCACCATGGAGGAAGTGGCGGAACTCTCCGCCTACCTGGCCTCCAATGGCGCCAGGTCCATCACCGGCAGCCTCCTGTCCGTGGATGGCGGCTGGACTGCGCAGTAGGCAGCGACATCGGCTGGACCATTGTGGCAGTGCCCTGCTGCCCGGGGGGCGCGCCCCTGCACGAGCTTGCCCGCTTCAGCGCGGTGGTGCGTGGTGGTGCTTCCGTAAATGCCAGCTGAACTGGCGTATTGACCTTACTTCTTGTTCTTCACCAGCGCAGCCTCCAGCAATTCGGCGACCAGCGCATTCAGGTCACCACCGCGCGTTTCGTGCAAGGCCCGGATGTTCGCAATCAGTTCCGAGTTGAGTTTCACGGCAAAGGGCACCAGTCCCTGCGCCTGGTCGGCATCGCGACGCTCGCGGCGGCTGAGCACCTGGGCCGACTGCTTGCCATATCGGCCGGGCACGCCGGCCTGCTTCATGCGGCTCTCGATGGCCACGCCCTTGAGTTTTTCCAGGTCTGTTCTTTTCATGGTGCTTCCCGATTCATCAATCGGGGCATTCTACGCGGGCCTGACCGGCAATCCGGCATTCAAACGGATGGATCCAGCAGCCTGTTGAGATTCCGCACGAGAGTGCGCCGGAGGTCATTTGACCCCAGGGCCAGGGAGGCGCGAGGAACGCATCTCGCGCGGTGAATGTCAACAGCCCCTGGTCACCAGGGCAGTGCCGCCCCCTTGTAGTCGAAGAACCCCCCGCTATCCACCGCCTGCAGGCGATCCATCACCTCCAGCAACTGCCTGGCCGCGGTGTCGGGCAGGCGCACGTCCAGGCCTTCCTTCCGAAAGGGTTCAGTCATGCGACTGCTGACCGTGCCCGGATGCAGGGCCACGCACAGCGACTCGCGCCGGCTACGCGCCAGTTCCACGGCGGCGGTGCGAATAATCTGGTTGAGTGCCGCTTTCGAGGCGCG
>CAIPGJ010001109.1 GCA_903864555.1 uncultured Pseudomonadota bacterium
CCGCAATCGCCAGCGCAATGGCGGTCTGCTCATCACTCAGCTTCATCAGCCTGGCGCAGGCAGCGGCGGCACCGAATACGCCCAGGGTACCGGTGGGATGCCAGCCCTTGGTGTACTGGTACATGTTCACGCCCATGGAGATCTTGCACTCGGTCTCGAAGCCGGCGACATAGGCAGCGATGAATTCCCGGCCATTCGCACCGAGTTGTTCGGCGAGGGCGAACAGCGCTGGCAACACCGGCGCCGAGGGATGTCCGCCGACGGTATTGTTGCAGTCGTCAAAGTCCAGGGCGTGTGAGGCGATGCCATTGATGTGGGCGGCATCCAGCACGCTGATGCGGCGGTCGGTGCCGAACACCAGCGCCGGCCCTGGTGCAGGACTGAGGGCCTCAGCGAGGATGCGCGCGCCGTCGTAATCGCTGCCGGCGATGGTGACACCCACGGTATCGAGCACCCCGATGCGGGCCCAGTGGACCACGTCTTCAGGCAGGTCTTCAAAACGGGTGACGTTGATCAGACGGGCTAGTTCGGTTGCGATGGCCATGGCGACTCCTCGTGTTTTTTCTGTTTCGGTATGGCAGATCCAGCTGGGCAGTGGTCTGGGGTATGGGGTAGACCGGGCCGCGAGGGCGGCCGGCCGGTCCGGACCTCAATCCATTCTGATGTTGTTGTCCTTGACGATCTTGCCCCACTTCACCGATTCGGTCTTCAGCAGCGCACCGAACTCTTCAGGTGTGCCACCGACCGGCTGGGAACCATCGGCAGACATCTTCTTCACCACATCGGGCATGTGCATGGCCTTGGCGATTTCCCGGTTCAGCTTGTTGACGATGGGTGCCGGGGTCTTTGCGGGGAGCAGCAGACCATACCAAGGCGCCACCTCATAGCCAGGAACGCCGGCTTCTGACAGGGTGGGCAGATCAGGCGCAGCCGGTGAACGCTTGGCCGTGCTGACTGCCAGCGCACGCAGGCGTCCATCCTTGAGGAAAATCTGGGATTGCAGGATGGTGGAGAACAGCATCTGGATGTTGCCGGCGATGACATCCTGCATGGCCGGATTGCCACCCTTGTAGGGAACATGCGTGAGCTGAATGTCTGCCAAAGATGCCAGTAACGCCCCGGACAGGTGGCTGGTGCCACCGATACCGGAGGAACCATAGTTCAGCTTGTTGGGGTTGGCCTTGGCATAGGCGATCAGCTCCTTGACGTTTTTGGCCGGCACGGAAGGGTGTACCACCAGCGCGTACGGTTGCGCCGTCAACTGGGACAAGGGTGTGAAGTCGCGTTGAAGATCGTAGGGCACCTTGGGCAGGATGTAGACGTTGATCACCGAACTGGAGGAGACCAGGGTGATGGTGTAGCCATCCGGGGACGCTTTCGCCCCGGCATTAATGCCGATGGTGCCATTGGCGCCGGCCTGGTTTTCCGCCAGCACGGGCTGGCCCCAGGCTTCCTGCAGCTTGCTGGCAGTCAGGCGTCCGGTGACGTCGGTGCCACCACCCGGTGCAAACGGGATGATCACGCGGATGGGTTTGCTGGGAAAGTCCGCCACATTCTGCTGCGCCTGCAGGGACGGGGCTGCGCCCAGCATGCCGGCCGCCGCCAGCAGTGAAAAAACGCTCGCGCCAAGGCGGGAGTGGGAAGAGTGCTTGGACATGTCTGACTCCTTGGGTGAAAGGCCTGCGGCAGGACAGCCGGATCGTGGCCGGCGCTCTTTCGCAGGGTGCGAAATATTACTCGGGAAACACTGAATAAGATCCGGTTTTGTGGAAAGGATAGACAGTGCCTCCTCTGAAGTGGGGGATATACAAGGGAGAGTAGCCCTTTTGTTCAGTCCCTCCCTCGTTCCCGGCATGGCCGGGTTCTCTGATCATGCTGGAAGCGGGTCATGCATCCGTGGAC
>CAIPGJ010001110.1 GCA_903864555.1 uncultured Pseudomonadota bacterium
CTTGAAGGAAGTGCTGGTGAGCAGCACCGTAGGGATGCCCAGCTTCTCTGCTTCAACGGCATCGTGGACACTCCACGATGTGCATCCGCCTCAATCCGCAAGGCCGGTGATGAGCACATCGGCATGCTGGCGAAGCGCCTCCACCACCGCGGGCTCAGCGGCCCGCGACATCACCGTCTTGGCAATACAAAAGGGCTTGGCCCCGGGTATGTCGCGCAGCAGGCGTGCTTCGAGGTGGCGCATCATGCGGTCCACCGGCGCCTTGGTGTTGTCGAGCAGGCCGATGCGCAGGCCCTCCAGCGCACCGGGACGGACACGGGCCTCGAAGCGGATCTGCACCGGCAGGCCGGCAGGGCTGTGGATTTTCACGGTCAAGCCTTCATTCCTCGGGCTTGATCTGGTTCTCGCGCACCACGGTGTTCCAGCGTTCGGTCTCGGCGACGATCATCTTTCGGAATTCCGCCGGCGTGCTGCCGATCATGAAGGCGCCTTCGTTCTCGAAGCGTTTGGCGATGTCGGGGGATTTCGCCACCCGCGCGAACCCCTCGCTCAGGCGGTTGACGACGGCCGCCGGCGTGCCGGCGGGGGCGATGTAGCCCAGCCAGCTCGCATAGTCATAGCCGGGTATGCCCTGCTCGGCAATGGTGGGCACGCCCGGCAGCAGCGGTGAGCGCGTGTCGCTCATCACCGCCAGCACGCGCGCCTTGCCCGACTTGATCTGGGCGGTGGCCACCAGCAGGTTGGCCGGCGCCACGTCGATGCGCCCGGCCGCCAGTTCGGTCAGCATCGGGCCGCTGCCCTTGTGGTGGATGAAGGTCACTTTCGTACTGGTGGCACTGTGTATCCAGGCGCCGGCCAGGTGCACCGTGGCGCCCACTCCCGCGGTGCCGAAATTCACCTTGGACGGATTGGCCTTTGCATAGGCGATGTACTCGGGGAAAGTCTTCGCGACGAACCCGGGGTACACCAGCATCACCGTGGTGCGCTTGCTCATCAGCGACACAGGCGCGAAGTCCTTCACCGGATCAAAGCCCAAGTCCTTGTACAGGGCGGACAGCGAAGTGAACGGACCGGAGGCCACCAGCAGGGTGTAACCATCAGGGGCTGCCCTGGCGACATGGGCGGTGCCCACCGTGCTGCCCGCACCGGGCTTGTAATCGACCACGAACGGCTGCCCCATCAGCTCGCTCATTTTCGTGGCCTCCAGGCGCGCCTCGGCATCATTGCCGCCGGGGGCGAAGGGCACGATCAGCGTCACGCTGCGCGCGGGGAATCCCTCGCCCTTGCTCTGCGCCCATGCCGGAGCTGGCAAGGGCACGACAGCCAGCAAGGCAAGCCCTGTCAGCATTTTCTTCATCACTTGCTGCGTCATCTGCTTCAAGGCGGCTTCCTCCTTTTGCGGGACATGGTGCACTGTGACGCATATGCGCACATGAAGCACATGGTGCCCTCTTCCCATCGTTCCCAGACTAGGCCAAACCGGCCCACAGCGGAAATACCTTTTTCTGATGCAGCCATCACGGCGGCCTATCCCGTGCCAGGCATAGCGATGAAGAGACCGCGAAAAATGCTTGCCTAGATGATAATATTTTACTCACAATATTAATAATGAAAAGCCACTCCATCTCAAATTGATCATAATAATCGATTCATGGAACGGTCTGCCCTGTGCGCCGGAACCATGGTTCCGACACCAAAGTGGCGCAGGCCATCGGCCGACTCTCGGCGGTGCGCGCCGTGGCCAGCGCCTGCACGCGCAACAGCCTCACCATCGTCGCACCCTGCTCGCGTCATCCGTAATGACGGCAGCCTGGGCGGGTATCGCCGGCGGTGGTCACGCAAGCGCGCGCTGCCAGACCAGGCATGCGGGTCGTAACCCGCCCGCGCTGAGCATCCTGCAGCATCCCGATGCTTTGCGCTAAAGTGCCAAACAATACGCGCACGCTCCGTGGCACTGCTACGCATCAAGGACAAAAAATGGCGACGCATTTCGGATGCGCGCAGCATGGGAGGATGCACTTGGGGAAAACCGCGCCACTGGCCGACGTGGAACTCGCCAGCGACAAGGATCTTCGCGGTAGCGTCACGCTGATCGCGCTGTTCTTGATGGTATGGGGAGGCATGTTCGCGGGCGGCCCGATTGCCATGATGCTCTTCGGCAAGGCTACGGGATCATCGGGGTGGGTGCTGCTCGTTTTTCCCATCATAGGCCTGACGGTGCTGGGGTTTGCCCTGCGTCTGCTTCTGACCAGAAGAGGCGTGGTGCTGCTCGGCATCACCGGCGAGCTCGAAGAGATCAACGGCCTGTTCGGCCGCCTGCGCACCCGGCACAAGCTGTCCAGTTACCACAGCGTGCAACTGCACAGCGAACGCGATTCGAAGAATCGGCTGTTGTACATGGTCGGGCTGTACGGCCCGGGAAAACTTGTGACCCCGATCGGTCTTTACTTCAAGGATCGCAACGACGCGCTGCTGCTGGGGCTGCATGCGGCGCGCGCGACCGGCCTGCCGCTGGATCAGTTAGACATGGAAGGTTTGCGCAAGCGGCTGTCGTCGGCCGACATCGCTGGCCTGCCGCCCCTTCCTGTGACCGGCGCGCACTGGTGGAAGCGGCCCGAGGCGCTTGCACTGGTGGTGGCCAACATGTTGCCACTGGGAGGCGTGCTCTTCTTCGGATGGCAGGTGCTGCCACTGATGCTGTTGTTCTGGCTGGAAAATCTGATCATCGGCGGCTATACGCTGGTGCGCCTGGCGTTGGCGCGGGGCGGCATGGATATCGCACCGCAGCCCCGGCCCGTGAGCATGGTCGTCAAGCTGATGACGGGCGTTTTTTTCGTGTTGCATTACGGCATGTTCTCGACGGCCCACGGCAGCATCCTGCTGTCCATCTTCGGTCGCGCCGATCAGTACGTGGACACCGGCAGCGGCCCGGTCGCCCTGTTCGCGCTGACCGCCTACGTGGTGGGGAAATATCACCTGCAGTGGCCGCTGCTCGCACTGGTGCTCAGCCACGGCATCTCACTGTGGCTGAACTACCTGCGTTCCGGGGCCTATCGCGAGGCTGTCGTCGGTGCCCTGATGATGCAGCCCTACAAACGCGTGGCGCTGCTGCACGTGATCATCATCATCGGCGGCATGATGGCCATGTTCAGCGGCGGACACACCGCCGCGCTGGCCTTGCTGGTGCTGGTGAAGACCGGCGTCGACTTGGCCGCCCACCTGCACGAGTACACCCGGGAGGCCCGCGGCGGGAGGGGACAGATCCAGGCCATCGCCGCGCTCATGCCCAGCCTGCCGCGCGCGCCAGC
>CAIPGJ010001111.1 GCA_903864555.1 uncultured Pseudomonadota bacterium
CGCATGAACTACTGCATGACCCCAGGGTGAAGGCGGCTTACCTGGGTGAATCTGCCGAGGAAATATAATCAGATTGCGGTAGTGAGTGCTATGATCATTGGGCTACCGGAGCAAATGTGATCAATGCTCCGGCATCTCTGCCAACGGCTTCAGGCCTTGTCCGCCGCCGTGGTGAAGGAGTCGCAGAAGAACTCGTTCTCCGGCAGCTTGCAGCTTTCGGTGAAGTCCTTCTTGGCCGAGTCCACCATGATGGGCACGCCGCAGGCATACACCTGGTGGCCGGAAAGATCGGGGAAGTCCTGCATCACGGCGCGGTGGACAAAGCCGCTGCGGCCGGCCCAGTTGTCCTCGGGCAGGGCATCGGAGATGACCGGTACATATTGGATGTGGGCATGCGCGTCGGCCCATTGCTGCACCAGTGCATGCATGTATAGGTCCTTGGGGCGGCGACCACCCCAGTAGATCACCATGGGGCGCTTGATGCCCTTGTGCAGGGCTTCAAGGACCAATGACTTGATGGGGGCAAAGCCGGTGCCGCTGGCCACCAGCACGATGGGCTTGTCGCTCTCCTCGCGCAGGAAGAAACTGCCCAGCGGCCCCTCGAAGCGCAGGATGTCGCGTTCTTTCATCTGCGTGAAGACATGTGCGGTGAAGGACCCGCCGGCGACCTGGCGGATGTGCAGTTCGAGCAACTCCTCGTCATGCGGCGCATTGCCCAGCGAGAAGCTGCGCCGGCTGCCGTCACGCAGCAGGATGTCGATGTACTGGCCGGCCAGGAATTGCAGGCGTTCGTTGGCCGGCAGCTTGAGCGAGACGATGATGACGTCGTCGGCCACGCGTTCCAGCTTGGCCACGCGGGCCGGCAGCTTGCGCAAGGGGATGTCGCCGGCCTTGCGCACTTCGCGGGCCTCGATCACCACGTCGGTCAGCGGCTTGGCCTGGCAGAACAGCACATGGCCCTTGGCCTTTTCCTCGGCGGACAAGGCCTTCTCTGCGTAATGGCCGTAATCGACCTCGCCCGAAATCAGCTTGCCCTTGCAACTGCCGCAGGCGCCGTCCCTGCAGCCATAGGGGAGCATCAGTCCGGCTGTCGTGGCGGCATCAAGCACGCATTCGCCGGCGTTAGCGGTGAATTCGTGGCCCGTATTCTGGATGGTGACCTTGAACGTCATGGCTGGCTTTCGTTTTCTGGCTGTCGGTGATGTAGGAGATGTAGGAGATGTAGGTCAGGAGGATAAAATGAACCATGCAAAACAGAATGCAGTTGCTGCTGGTCGGAACCGGTGACGTTGCGGGGCGCGCCCTGCCGTCGCTGGCGGCGCAGTTTGACGTGCTGGCCCTGGCCCGCACCCCCCGGCGCGCTGCCGAACTGGCCGGCCTGCCCCTGCACCCGATGCCGGAAATCCGCGTCGCAGACCTGGATGATGCGCAATCCCTGGATGCTGCACTGGAGATTACCGACCTGATCCTGCACTGCGCCCCCCCGGCCGCCATTCCTGCAAGCGCCAGCCTGGATGAGCGCACACGGACACTGCTGGCGGCGCTGGACCGGGCCTCTGTAAAGGCGCGCGGCATCGTACCACGGCGGTTTGTGTACGTCAGTACCAGCGGGGTCTATGGCCACTGCGCCGGGGCGCTGGTGGAGGAGGACAGGCCGGTGTCTGCCACAACCGGCCGTGCGCGCCGCCGCGTGGATGCGGAGCAGCAGCTCGCTGCATGGTGCGCGGCACGCCAGGTCGGCCTGGTGATCCTGCGTGTGCCGGGCATCTACGCCGCCGACCGCCTGCCCCTGGAGCGCGTGAAGCGCGCCACACCGGTGCTGTGCCGCGAGGACGATGTCTACACCAACCACATCCACGCCGACGATCTGGCACGCATCTGCCATCGCGCACTGAACCTTGAGGTGCCTGCCGGCGTCTATAACGCCAGCGATGACAGCGAACTGCTCATGGGGGACTGGATCGATCTGGTGGCAGACCACTTCAGCCTGCCACGGCCACCGCGCATCACCCGCAGCGAAGCGGCCGGGCGCATCGACCCGGGGATGCTGTCCTTCATGAGTGAATCACGCCGCCTGGTCAACCAAC
>CAIPGJ010001112.1 GCA_903864555.1 uncultured Pseudomonadota bacterium
GCTCGGCATCGCTCCAGGCGTCGAAGAAGCCTGCCGCCAGCAGTTCGGCCACGGTGTCTTCCTCGCTCAGTCCGGCGACATAGCGCTTGCGTGTTTCGGCGTCGAGCTCGACGAAGTAGCCGCGCAGGTTCTGCACCGCCTGCTTGTCGCAGATGGGGCCATGTCCGGGGACGATGGTCTCGACGTCCCAGCCGAGGATGGTGTCGCAGGCGCGGATCCAGTTGCGCACCGGCCCGGCCCAGATGGCTGGATGCCCGCCGTTGAACAGGATGTCGCCGGTGAACACGGTCCGATCAGCGGGCACGTAGACCAGCACGTCGCCGCGCGTATGCGCTGGTCCCACCTCCACCAGGCGCACCGCCTTGTCACCCACCTGCAACTGCATCTCGCGCTCGAAGGTCTCGGTGGGCGGGGTGTAGGTGACGCCCTCGAAGTCGAACTTGCCGCCGTAGATGTCGTGGATCCACTGGCCCATGGGGCCGTTCTGCTGCCACTCGCGTGCAATCTTCGAGCGGTCTTCCGGACGGCGCTCGGACATTTCCTCGGCGCAGCCCTTGCTCGCGATGATGCGCGCGCCCTTCACCAGCTGGTTGCCGAAGGTATGGTCGCCATTGGCATGGGTGTTGACCAGTGCCTCGACGTTCTTCGCCTTCGGCACGGCGCGCGCGTAGCCGTCCAGCATCTCGCGCGTGAGCTTGAGGTCGAACAGGGTGTCGACCAGCAGGGTGCGGTCACCATCGACCACCAGACCCGAGTTGCTGTAGCCCCAGGTGCCATCCGGTTGCAGCCAGGCGTACAGCCCGTTGCCCAGTTCGTGCACGCCCTTGGTGTATTGCCATTTGGCCAATGTCGCCTCCTGTGAATATTCCGTGATTGCCGGCGCGTCATGCGCCGTGCATCATTCTTCCAGCTTGATATTGTTTTCCTGGACCACCTTGCGCCAGCGCACGGCTTCCACCTCGATGGTCTTCCTGAACTCCGCCGGTGTGCTGCCGATGAGGGCGGTGTGTTCCGCCTCGAAGCGCTTGATCAGCGCAGGGTCCTTGGCCACCTTGGAAAACTCGGCGCTCAGCCGGTTGACGATGGCCTCGGGCGTGCGCGCCGGCGCGAGGAAGCCCGACCAGCTCGGGTACTCGAACTCGGGCAGGCCCTGCTCGGCGACGGTCTTCAGGTCGGGCACCGCCGCGGTCCGCTCCACCCCCAGGTTGGCGATGGCCTTCAGCTTGCCCGACTTCACATAGGGTAGGCCCACCAGTGCAATCGAGACGGCGGCATGCAGGCGGCCGGCGATCATGTCCGGGTACATGGGGCCGGAGCCCTTGTAGTGGATGAAGGTGACCTTGGTGTTCGTAAGACTGTGCAGCCAGGCGCCGATGACATGGAAGATGCCGCCGCTGCCCGAGGTGCCCATGTTGATGGCGCCCGGATTGGCCTTGGCATAGGCAATGTATTCCTGGAAATTGTTCACCGGCAGCGAGGGGCTGGCCAGCAGCAGGGTGCTGTTCCTGATCATCAGTGACACCGGGGCAAAATCCTTCACCGGGTCATAGGGCGGATTGTTGGGGAAAAAGGCCGGCAGCACGCCAAACGAAGTGCTGACCGAGACCAGCGTGTAGCCGTCGGGGGGTGACTTGGCGACAAAGGCGGTGCCGATGGCGCCGCCGGCGCCGGCCTTGTAATCAACGACGATGGTCTGCTTCAGGCTTTCGGTGAGCTTCGGGGAGTACAGGCGGATCTGCACATCCTGCGAGGAACCCGGTGCGGCGGGGATGACCACCGTGATGGGTTTGCTCGGGAAGGCCTGGGCCAGCACGCCTGCCGGCGTGGCGGCCAGCAGCGCCAGCGTGCTTGCGAGAAGGTACTTCGGCCGCATGCTCATTGTCCCTTCAGCGGCTGCAGTGGCGCACTGACTCCGTCGGGCAGTGGATATTCCTGCGAGTTGAGCAGCATCGCGACGGTGGTGTAGTAGCCGATCAGGCCGGTGAGTTCCAGCATGCCCTTCAGACCGAACACTTCCATAGTGCGCTGGTGAGTGGTGCCGCTGACGAACTTCTTCTCGTGCAGTTCGGTGCAGTAGTCGTAGGCGGCCTCCTCATCCTTCTGCGTGAAGGCCGGGCGTTTTCCGGTTCGTATCGCCTCAGCCACGGCCTCGGACAACCCGGCCTTGA
>CAIPGJ010001113.1 GCA_903864555.1 uncultured Pseudomonadota bacterium
ACGGCTCTGATGTGCTCGCGCGGATTTTCTCCCCCGGGCTGGCCAAGGAAGTAAAGCAACCCGTGCTGGTGGACAACCGGCCGGGAGGCGGGGGACTGTCAGGCATGGATTTCGTCGCGAAGGCCGAACCCGACGGCTATCTCCTGCTGATGGGCGCGTCCAACCTCGCCAGCGTCAGGTTGTTCAACCGCAGCGTGCCCTTCGATCCGCTGACCGACCTGACCGCCATTTCCGCTCTGGTCGAATACGCGGCTGCCCTGGGCTCACCCGCGGATGCGCCCTGGAAGAACTTCGGGGAAATGGTGGCCCATGCGCGTGCCAATCCGGGCAAGCTTTCCTACGGGCACCTGGGCAGCGGGCTGGGCTACCTGTACACGGAAATGATCAGGAACCAGTTGAAGCTGGACATCCTGCCTGTGGCCTACAAGAGCGGTGCGGACTACATCCTCGCCACCCTGAGGAACGAGGTGCAATTGTCCTGGCCCAACCTGGGTAATGCCGTTTCCCAGGCGAAGGCGGGGAAAATGAAGGTTCTCGGCGTGACCGGCGACAAGCGGGCACCCGAACTGCCTGAAGTGCCTGCCTTCTCCGAACTCGGGATCAGGAACATGGACAATTCCTATTTCTCCCTGATGGGGCCGGGCCGGTTGTCCAAGCCCTTGATCGACCGTCTTTACCGGTATTCGTGGGCGGCGATGCACAGCCCGGAAACCAGGGAGGCCAGCACCAAGGCAGGCTTCATGGTGCTGGCGAACAAGCCCGAAGAATTGCAGAAGACGCTGGAGAACCAGTCGCGGACCTGGGCCCAGGCGGCGAAGATCGCGGGCATCCAGCCGGAGTAGCCTGCCTGAAGGCGCCCCCGATGCGGGAAAGCCGTTACCTTTGATTGTCCCTGTATGGTGACATGGGACGGCGTGTCCGCTGCGAACCGGGTCAATGCCCCGGTTGGGCCAGCACCTCCCGCAGCAGCGCATTGAATTCTTCGGCCGCTTCGTATTGCACCCAGTGTCCGACCGCCTCGATGATGTGGATGGGCACCGGACGGGGCAGGGCGCCGAGCATGGCTTCGCGCTCGTGCATGTAGCTGCCCACGGTGGCGTCGTGCTCGCCCCAGATGGCGGTGGGTTGGGCGTGCATGACCGGCAACAGTCTGGCGAGCGTGTTGTCGAATGCGATCTTTTTGGCGGGAACCCGGCCCTGCGGCAGGGTGGTGCACTGGATGTACAGCGCCAGTTCATCGATCTCGCCGCGCAGCATGAGCACATTGAGGTTGTGGCGGTGCGCGGCGACGCGTGCTACCGGGTCGCTCATGTGCTTCCAGTTGATCATGTCCTTCTTGTCGCCGCGGGTGAGGCCCAGGCCCCCGGTGCCCACCATCACGAAGTGCCGCGCCTGACTTTGCGCCAGCGCGGCAGTGTGCCCGGCTATCACCCCGCCATAGGAGAAACCCACGGTATCGAAGGGCGCGTCACCGATGATTTCACGCAGGCCGGCGAGGCAGATTTCGGCGTTGTGATCGGCCGACAACTCGTCGGCGGGCAGGGCCGATTCCCCGTGTCCGGGCAGGTCCGGCGCCAGCACCATGCGCTCATCGGAGAACGCCGGGATGTTGTGCACCCAGTGCAGCCAGGAGCCGTGGCCCCCGTGCATGAGCACCAGGGGCGTGCCCTGGCCCCATATGCGCCAGACCATTTCGCCCTCGTGGCAGTGCGAGCGGTGGATGCGCGCGGTGGCTTCGAGCGCGGCGATTTCCGGAAAGTCGGCGCTGTTCTTGTGCAGCATGATTGGCTCAGCGGTTCTTGAACACCGGCGGGCGCTTCTCGACGAAGGCGCGCATGGCTTCTTTCGAATCCTCGTAGCGGCTCAGCTCCGCAGTCATGTCCTGCTCGAAGCGGTAGCCGTCGCGCACGCTCATCTCCTCGATGGTGTTGACGCCTTGCTTGGCCAGGCGGATGGCGACGGGGCTCTTGGCGGCGATCTCGCGGGCGATCTCCATAGCGCCTTCCATGAGCTGGTCGGGCGGCAGCACCGCCTCCACCACACCGAGCTTGTCCAGTTCGGCTGCCTTCACGCCACGGCCGGTGAACATCATGCGGCGCACCTTGGAGTGGCCGAACAGGCGCATGGAGCGGCGCGCGCCACCCAGCAGCCCGACGTTGATTTCGGGCAGCCGCAGTTCCGCCGTCTCCGAGGCGATCAGGATGTCGCAGGAGGCGACGAGACCCAGGCCAGCGCCCAGGGCGGGGCCGTTGATGGCACAGATCACCGGCTTCTTGCATTCCATGACCGAGTAGGTGCATTCGCGCCAGCTGCGGCGCTCGGCCCAGCGGTCACCGGGTTCCGGCACGCTGCTCGCCTTGTGTTTCATGTCGGCGCCGGCGCAGAAGGTCTTGCCTTCGCCGGTGAGTACCACCACGCGCACTTCATCGCGGTCGCTGAAGCTGTCGAAGGCGCGGGTCAGCTCGGCCTGCATGCGCAGGCTCATGGCATTGACCGGCGGGTTGGCCATGGTGACCACGGCGATGTAGTCCTTGATGTCGACGCGGATGGTTTCGAATTGCATGTCTTCCTCCTGTTGTGTTCTGGTGTTCTGTGGTTCGTTGTTCGGTGTCTGTTATTCAGTGTTCGCTGCCGGGCAAGGCGGGACCGGTCATCCTGCCGCTATTTTCCCGCAGCGGCGGCCAGCTTCGCCAGCCCCGCTTCGAAGTCGGGGCCGACCATCTTCTCCATGCTGAAGAAAAGGCCCATCAGGCGCGCCATGAAGGGCTGGGGTCCATACATGGCCCAGATGACGCGACTACCTGCGCCATCGGCCGCGATGGTGAACTCAGTGGTGTTGTGTGCCTCGAAGGGCTTGTAGAAATCCAGTTTGATCAGCACGCGCGCATCGGGGGCGCTGTCGGTGATCTCCATGCGACCTTTGCCGACCTGGTTGTTGCCTTCCCATTCGTAGATGGCGCCACGACCAGCGGCAGCGCCGCTCAGCGTCTTCTTCATGGCCAGGTCCTTGTTCTCCCACGGTGACCATTGCGGCCAGTGGTGGAAGTCATTGATCAGCGCGTAGGCCTGGCCCGGTGCTGCCGCCACGCGTGTGCTGCGCACGATGCGGAAATGGTCCGGGCGCATCGCAGCGGTGGCGAGCAAGGCGACCAGGGCGATGGTGATGATG
>CAIPGJ010001114.1 GCA_903864555.1 uncultured Pseudomonadota bacterium
CGGGTGGCTGAGCTGGAAAAACTGGCGCAATCGGCCGGCACCACGGGCCATGTGGGCATCGCCCATACGCGCTGGGCCACCCATGGCGCACCTGAAGAGCGCAATGCCCATCCGCATGTCTCCGGTGGCATTTCGGTGGTGCATAACGGCATCATCGAAAACCATGAAGAGATGCGCGCCAGACTGCGCGGCGAGGGTTATGCCTTCGTGTCGGATACCGATACTGAAGTCATTGCCCATCTGATTCATTCCCGGCTGCGCGGCGGCGTCAGTCTGTTCGATGCCGTCAGGGCAGGCACTGCGGAACTGGTCGGTGCCTACGCGATTGCCGTGGTCTCCGCAGCCGATTCGTCGCGCTTTGTCGTGGCGCGTCACGGTGCGCCGTTGTTGCTGGGACTCGGTGATGGGGAGAATTTCGCCGCCTCCGATACCTCGGCGCTGTTGCAGGTGACCAAGCGCGTGATCTATCTCGAAGACGGTGACGTTGCCGAGATCACGCTGGCGGGCGTGAAAATCGTCGATGCCAAGGGCAACACGGTCAAGCGCGCAGTGCATGTCTCGGAGCTGTCGGCCGATGCCGTCGATCTTGGCCCCTACGACCACTACATGCAGAAGGAAATCTTCGAGCAGCCCATGGCGGTGGCCAATACCCTGGAGATGGTCACGAATGCCCAGGCCATCATGCCGGAGTTGTTCGGCGCTGATGCGGGCAGGGTGTTCCGCGATATCGACTCGATCCTGATCCTGGCTTGTGGCACCAGCTTCCATGCCGGCATGGTGGCGCGCTACTGGCTGGAGGGCTTCGCCGGAATTGCCTGCAATGTCGAGATTGCCAGTGAATACCGCTATCGGGACTCGGTGCCCAATCCGAAAGCGCTGGTCATCACGATCTCTCAGTCCGGTGAAACCGCGGATACGCTGGCAGCGCTGCAGCATGCAAAAAGCCTCGGCCACCAATACTGTTTGTCGATCTGCAATGTTCCTGAATCGGCGCTGGTGCGTGCGTCGGACCTGCGCTTTCTTACCCGTGCCGGTCCTGAAATCGGTGTGGCTTCAACGAAGGCTTTCACCACCCAGCTTGCGGTGCTGGCTCTGCTGACCCTGGTCCTGGCCAAGTTGCGCGGCCGGCTGACGGCCGAGCGTGAAACCGAATTGCTGAAATCATTGCGCCATCTGCCAACAGCGCTGCAAAGCGTGCTCGAAATAGAACCGCAATTGAAGGTCTGGGCGAAGGAGTTTGCCACCCGCCACCATGCCCTGTTCCTCGGTCGCGGTGTGCACTATCCGATCGCCATGGAAGGCGCGTTGAAGCTGAAGGAAATCTCCTACATCCATGCCGAGGCCTATGCCGCAGGGGAACTCAAGCACGGCCCGCTGGCACTGGTGGACAAGGACATGCCGGTGATCGCCATTGCCCCGAAGGATGCGCTGATCGAGAAGCTAAAATCCAACCTGCAGGAAGTGAAGGCGCGTGGCGGGCAGTTGTACGTCATTGCCGACCAGGACACCCGCATGACCAGCAGCGAAGGCGTGCACGTCATCCGCATGCCGGACCATGCCGGCCTGCTGTCGCCCATCCTGCATACCGTGCCGCTGCAACTTCTCGCCTATCATGCGGCCCTTGAGCGCGGTAATGATGTCGACAAGCCACGGAACCTTGCCAAGTCGGTAACGGTGGAATAGTCCCGGTAGGACCTCTGCCGGAGAAC
>CAIPGJ010001115.1 GCA_903864555.1 uncultured Pseudomonadota bacterium
CCAGCAGCACCGAGGGCACCCCGCGCTTTTCGATCTCGACCGAGTCGTGGACACTCCACGACGTGCAGGAGCCTCAATCGCCCAGGGCGTTGATCACCACATCGCAGCCCTCAAGGCTGCGCAGCACGTCCTCGGCGGCCGGGTGCCCGGTGAGCTTCTTGGCGGCGGACACGAAACTCGTGCCCGGGAAGCGCTCAGACAGGCGCGCGCGCAGATGGTCGAGGATGCGGTCCACCGGCGCCTTCTGGTTGTCCAGCAGACCGATGCGCAGCCCCTCCAGCGAGGCGGGCCTGTCGGCGAATACTATCCGGTGTCCGGCCGAGGGGCCGACGGGTGAGCATACGTGCATGACAATCCTCCTACTCGGGCTTGATGCCGGCAGCCTTGATGAGCTGCACATTCTGGGCGAATTCCTTCTGGATGAGCGTGGCGAATTGCTCCGGGCTCATGAGGCGGACCTCCGAGCCCTGCTTGCTCAGCATCTCCTTCACCTCCGCCGCACCAAAGGACTTGTTGATGACTTCATTGATGCGCCTCACCACGGGTGCGGGCGTGCCGCGCGGGGCCAGCAGTCCGTACCACACCGCCAGGTCATAGCCCTTGAGCCCGAGTTCCTCCAGGCTGGGCACATCGGGCAACAGTGCCGCGCGCGCGGGGCTGGTCACTGCCAGTGCGCGCAGCTTGCCCGGCCCGACCAGCGGCACGGCCGAGGCCACACTGGGAAAGGCCAGATCGATCTGCCCCGCCACGGTGGCAGCAACAAACTCGGCAGCGCCCTTGTAAGGGACATGGGTCATCTTCGTACCGGCCAGTGCATCGAACAACTCCCCGGCGAAATGGGCCTGGCCGCCGATGCCCGACGAGCCGTAATTCAGCTTGCCCGGCGCCGCCTTGGCCAGCGCCACCAGCTCGGGCACGTTCTTCGCCGCAAGGGATGGGCGGACCACCAGCACATAGGGGCCGGTGATCAGCATGGCCGCCGGCGCGAAATCACGCTGCACGTCATAGGGCTGCTTCACCGCCAGCGCCGCCTGGGCCACGCCCGCCGAGGTCATGAGCAGCAGCGTGTAGCCATCGGGCGCCGCACGCGACACCGCCTCGATGGCGATCGAGCCGCTCGCCCCGGGGCGGTTCTCGACGATGATGGACTGTTGCAGGGACTCCTGGAGCTTCTGCGCCGCCAGCCGCGCCGCCACGTCGGCGCCCCCACCGGCGGTGTAGCCGACCAGGATGCGGATGGGCTTGGTGGGGTAGTCCTGGGCGAGGGCGGCAGGCGACACCGCACCGAGCATGGCAGCGGCAGCGCAGTACGGGATCAGTCTGTTCAACATGAATGTGTTCCTCCATTCCAGGTCTTTTATATGCGAGCCATCAATCACGGATAAAACTTCCCATCGACGCCACAGTCCTACCCTGTGCCGTACGCAACACCCGCGTCACCGACGTCGTATTGCCAAAGCTCGGCAACACCGCCGAATGCTTGCCGGCGCCGCCCACCACCGCAATGACAAAGTATTCCGGCGACTGCGCGATGGGCACGCGGGTGTCGGGGGTGGCATCGTGGTAGCGGTCGCCGAACTTTGGCCCCTTGAGGCGAACCTCAATGTTCTCGACGGAGAAGTTGCGCACGGGCACCTGCGCCTGCTCCCACAGGAACTGCTGCATCTGCGGCCGGGTCCAGCCGTCGCGTTCGAGCGTGGCAGCATGTTCGGGGGAGATCAGCACCAGCGCTTCGGAGGTAGGGTGATAGACGCTGTTGCAGCCAGTGGTGGCCAGCGTGCCGGCAATGGTCATGAGGATGCCCTTGCCGGTGTTGCTGGCATGGTCGCTGACATTGTGCGGCCCTTCGCAGGCGAACACGGTGACAGCGCTCGTCCCCGGCTCGCAGCCGCGCGCCTCATGCAGCGGCGCCCAGGGGCTGGCCGCCTCGTTCTCCGCGATGCAGAAGCTGAACTTGGCGGGCGAACCATAGGTGGCCATGTCGCCGATGCCGGGGATGGCGCCGCCCACGTTCATGAGCGCCAGGCGGATGGCGCGGCCGATGCTGGCATTGGCGCGCGCACCCGGCCCGAAGGCCTTGTGGCCGCCGTCGATGCCCAATTCACGTGCAATCGGGCCGTTGACCAGCACCAGCGGAGCGACACAGTGCGTGGTGGTCTGCACCGCATACAGGTTGAACTGCGGCTCGCACATGGCCTCGATGGCCAGGGCCAGCAGCGGAAAGTATTCCGGCGCGCACCCGGCCATGACAGCGTTGGCCGCCAGGCGCAGCGGCGTCAATTCGCCGTAGCGCGGGGGCAACCTGGCGATGCACTGGTCGAGCGGCCGGTCCCAGTAATGCAGCATGGCCTGGACGCGCTCCGTCGTCGGCGGCACCACCGGCAGGCCGTCGGTCCAACCCTGCGCTGCGCACAAGGCCAGTTGCTCGTCCAGTGAGGCGCCCGCGTACTGGCCGGCATCGGGCTGCGCCAGCAGCTGATCCACGTCGCTCATGTCCGGCCCGCCTCGATGTGCTGCCGCGCCTGTTCGGTGGCCGCCTCGGCCCGTTGCTGCACGGCCTCGCTGGTGATGCCGCCCAGCGGATGCTGGATCTCGATCAGGGGCAGGTCGGGCACGCCCAGCGCCTTCGCCTGCGCGCGCGCAAGGTGCATGAAGGGTCCGGAGGAAATCAGCAGCACCGGCGTGCCGCGCCGCGCCAGTCCGCTCATGTCGTGGACACTCCACGACGTGCAGGAGCCTCAATCGGCCATGGCGCTGATGACAAGATCAGCCTCCC
>CAIPGJ010001116.1 GCA_903864555.1 uncultured Pseudomonadota bacterium
GACCATGCTCAAGGTACGCGACACCTACATCGACGAGAAGCTCAACCTGCTGGTGATCCGCGACACCCCCGACGTGGTGCGCCTGGCCGAGCAACTGGTGTCGGTGCAGGACCATGCCGAGCCGGAAGTGCTGCTGGAGGTCGAAGTGCTGGAAATCCTGCGCTCGCGACTGAAGGACCTGGGCCTGGTCTTTCCGACCCAATGGCAGATCGGCCTGAACGGCGCCCTGCCCGGGCCCGGTTCCATCCCGCTCAATCTGCGCAACGAAGCCGGTGTGAGCAACCTGCTGTCCAACCCGCGCATCCGCGTGCGCAGCCGCGAGAAGGCGCGCATCCTGATCGGCAACCGCATCCCGGTCATCTCTTCGGTGGTGACCCCGAGCGCCACCAGCCCGGTGGTCACCGACAACATCCAGTACCTCGATGTCGGCCTCAAACTCGAAGTCGAACCGCTGGTGCGCATGGCCGGCACCGTGTCGATCAAGCTCAACCTGGAAGTGAGCACCCTGGGTGATTCGGTCACCACGCGCAACGGCAGCGTCGCCTTCCGCGTCGGCACGCGCACCGCCGCCACCGTGCTGCAGATCCGCGATGGCGAAACCCAGACCCTGATGGGCCTGATCCAGGACGACGAAGTCGAGCGCGCCCAGCGCCTGCCCGGCCTGGGCGACATCCCCGTCATCGGCCGGCTGTTCTCCAACACCCGCTCCGACGGACAGAAGACCGAAATCGTGCTCACCATCACCCCGCGCATCGTGCGCGGCGTGCCGCGCCCTTCGCTCGACATGGCCGCACTGTGGTCGGGGACGGATGGCAACTTCCGCGCGCAGCGACCCGCGCTCAACCTGCCGGAGGCGCCGGTCAAACCCGAGGCCAAGCCGGCGGCAAAACCCGTGGCGGCAACGCCCCCGGCAGTGCCCGGCGCGGCCGCGGCCAACACGCCCCCGGGCCTGATGCAACTGGCCTGGCGTGCCCCCGCGGCAGTGCGCCCGCGCAGCGAGTTCACGCTCTCCCTGGATGCCAGCTCCAGCACGCCCGTGGCCGGCTCCGGCATGCAATTGCGCTTCGATCCTGAAGCGCTGGAGTTCATCGGCGTCAGCGAAGGCAACCTGCTCAACCGCGAGGGCGGCAAGACCACCTTCACCCCGCAAGTGGATGCCAAGTCCGGACGCATCGTGGTGAACGTGCAACGCGAAGGCGAAGAAGGCGTGACCGGCAACGGCAGCCTGATCAATGTTCGCTTCAGGGCCATCGCCGGCAACGGTGCGCAGACACGCATCGATGTCACCGCCATCAGCCCGGCCATGCCCGGGGGCAAGGCCCTGGGCGTGACACTGGCCGGCCCCCTGAACATCCGCCTCGCCGATGATGCGGCTACAAGGACGCCGTGATGCCACTGCGGCGCCAGACCGGCTTCACCCTGGTCGAGCTCATGATCACGCTGGCCATCATCGGCATTCTCGCCACCATGGCCTACCCGATGCGCGAGATCGTCATGAAGCGCGAGCGTGAGCGCGAGCTGCGTATCGCGCTGCGCGAGATACGCCTGGCGCTGGACGCCTACAAGCAGGCAGGCGATGAAGGCAAGCTTGCCAAGACCGCTGATGCCAGCGGCTACCCGGAGAACCTCGACGCCCTGGAATCCGGCATCGAGGATGCCAGCTCCGCGGACAAGCGCCGGATCTACTTCCTGCGCCGCATCCCCCGCGACCCGATGAACCCGGACACCACGCTCAGTCCCGCAGCCACCTGGGGCAAACGCAGCTATGCCAGCTCCCATGACGCCCCGCAGGAAGGACGCGACGTGTTCGACGTGTACTCGCTGTCGCGCGAGAAGGGGCTCAACGGCGTGGCCTACAGGAACTGGTGAAGCAATGAGGAACCGTACATATCGCAGCGGACGCAGCAAACGCACTGGACTCAGTGGATCCAGTGGACTCCGTGGACTCAGTGAACGTATGGGCGCATGGGGCTTCACCCTCATCGAGTTGCTGGTGGTGATGGCCATCATCGCCACCATCGCCTCGATCGCAGCGCCACGCTATTTCAAGAGCCTGGACAAAGCGAAGGAGACGGCGCTCAAGTCCAACCTCAAGGTGATGCGCGAAGCCATCGGCCAGTATCACGAGGACAACGGTCGCTGGCCGGCCACGCTGGATGACCTGGTGAAGGCGCGCTACCTGCGTGACATCCCGAAAGATACCGTCACCGACGAAGCGAGCACCTGGGTGGTGACACAGTCCAAGGACGGCAGCTCGCCGGGCGTCGTCGATGTGCGCAGCGGCGCCCCCGGCAACGCGCGCGACGGCACGGCCTATGAACGCTGGTAGGCGAGGCCCCGGCGGCAGGCCGGCCCAGGCCGGCTACACCTACTTCGGCCTGATGCTGATACTGGGCGTGGTGGCCATCGGCCTGGGCGTGGGCAGCAGCTTTCTGGCCCAGGACCTGCGCCGCGAAAAGGAGGTCGAACTGCTGTACGGCGGGGACCAGATCCGCCGATCCATCGAGAGCTATCACGCGCTGAACAACGGCGGGCAGCAACCCTGGCCGACCAGCCTGGAGGCGCTGCTGCGTGACCCCAACCAGCCCGGCCTGGTGCGACACCTGCGCCGCATTTATGTGGACCCGATGCAACCAGGGGCTGACTGGGAACTGATCATGGGCCAGGGGCGCGGCATCATCGGGGTGCGCTCGGCCTCGCGGGAAAAGCCGGTCAAACGCGGCGGCTTTGCCATGCAATACCGCAACTTCGAGAACGCCCGGACTTATCGCGACTGGCGCTTCGTGGCAGCCGGAGCGGTGCCCGATCCGAATGCCCCCGGCGCAGACCTGCCCGCATCGCCGGCTGCGGAATCGGGCTTTCCCGGGGGCGACGGCACCCCGCCCATCAGTCCATTCAAGCCTGTCGCGCCAACGACATCCAATCTGCTGTCACCGCCATCGCGCCAGGGCAACCCGCCGCGCTGATCGATCACCGGAACCAGGCAGGCATCTGTGCAAACCAGCCAGACGTACAGGCCATCGCTGGCATGCTTCGCGGTTCTTCAAACAATTCGGGGGGTGGCAGGCATGGCGGCCCGCCTTGACGCGTGCCGGTCAGCCCTGGTTGCGTGAACACCGGCTCCAGAAATCCAGCAGCAGACAGATCCCATCGGATGGATCATCGCGCGCCTGCAGCCCTTGCACCGAGCCGACCCAGTTTGCCTGTGACAATCGCTGAAGGGCGGTCTGCGGAGCTTCGCAGAAACCCATCAGCCAGTCAGGAAACAATCTCGCCGTGACCGGGTGATCGAGCAACTCGACCATTGAATGGTGCAGACGCGATGCACGGGTTCTGGCATAGACGCGCGCCAGGCCGTCGGCTGGTCCTTCCAGATACTGGAAGAATGAGCCATCGTGGTGGAGCAGGACCCCTGTCACCCCTGCAGCCTGATTTCTCTCACGTGAAGCGACCAGTATGTCGTCAATCTGGGCGGGCGCAAGGCGCTCAACCGCGCTGCTCACATAGGCGACGGCGTGAAGGCCTGTATCGGATTTGGTTGAATTCATGCCTGCAATTATCCTGCATGACTGCCACCGCCACAAAGCCAGCACGGACTGCGATAGCCCGCAGCGTTAAGCGATCAGCCTCCATCATGGTGTTGCTGGCGAAGGCCGATCCGGTGTCCGGCTGGCGACAGTCACGGCGACTCGGGTGCCGCCATCAAGAATGGCTATTATTATCAAATTTGAATGCTCACCATTTTCATTATTGAACAGGTGATCCTATTGTGATCACCTGTCGTGAGCCAAGTCATGCCGGGGCGCACATCCCTTGCCGCATCTACTGCGTCACGCTGGGCGCAAACTGCACGCACCCGCCGAAGGACGACCAGGCCACCAGCGACTGCGGGATGGGCGCCCCGGCCGGCAGGGTCACCTGGGCCATGTCCCAGCTCCCCACCGCATTCACGGGTGGTGTGGTGCCAAAGCGCGGCAACGCAACTGTCACGGTGGGGGCACAGGCATCGGCGACACCGGTGGCATTGCTCACCGTGATCACCTGACCGGCCCGGATTGAACTGGTGCCGCTGGCCGTCAGCGCACGGGTGCCGGTTCGATAACGCGATCCGGTGATCGTCAAGGTCTCGCTGCCCTGCACCGCTATCACGACCGTGCCGGGTGCCGCCAGCTGGCCGTTGTTGTCGGTCCACTGGTAATCCACGGTGTAGATGCCCGCCGTCGAGGTGACAAACTGCAGCAGTCCATTGAGCGGGGAGAACGCCGCCACCGTGCCTGCAGGCGCCGGCTCGAGATTGGCCCCGGCCACCAGGAAGGGCCCGCGCACCACCGCTGCGCTGCCTGCCCGTATGCCGTTGGGAATGATGTCGTTGAGCAGCACATTGGTGGTCAGCGTGCGGTTGACCACCGCGTTGAGCCCGGTGTCATCAATGGCCTGCGACACGCCGTTGCCGATGCTGACCGTCAACTTGCCACGCACGCCGCTGGTGCCCACCCGGTAATACACCGACACCGGCCCCACCCGGTTCAGGGTCGGGGTGAAGTTGAGCATGCGGTTGGCGGCCACGGCGAAGGTCCCGGCACCGCCGCCGGGCAGGGTGTTGTTCATCGACAGGCTGCTCGCGCAGGTACTGGTGGTCGTTGCGCACAGCGTAATCGCGCCGGTGGCGGCATAGCCGACATCGTTCTCCAGCACATTGATCCCGGACAGGGGCAGGTTCATCGCCGTGGCGGCAAAGTCATCCTGCAACACGATGGCGCTCACACTTGCCCCGAG
This sequence comes from uncultured Pseudomonadota bacterium, assembly GCA_903864555.1. The sequence continues at coordinate 4,777 of CAIPGJ010001116.1, forward strand.
GTAACGCACCGGGCGCGTGTCCCAGCCGCCCAGGCTGGAGCTCACCTTCACCGCGTTGGGCGGCACTGCCACGCCGGGGATGACGATCTCGAAGCTGGCGAGCTTCGATGTCCACCCCGCCGGAGTTTTCATGTCAAAGGAAACGGGCTTGCCATCCGCCGGATTGACTGTGGGCAGGCCGAAGCTGTCCAGTTTCAGGCAGGGCACCGAGCAGGCACCGGTGGTGGCGTTGCTGCTGGAGACCAGGTAGGCCCCGGATGTGGCCTTCACCGTCAACTGCTTCAGCGTGGCGTTGTATTCAACCGCCGTGATGGCCACGTCATCGAGCAGCTTCACATCCTGGCTGGAGGCCGGGTCGTCGGTGAGGGTACGGATGCGCACGTGACTGACCGCCGGTGAGGCCTGGGCGGAAGCGCCGGTGCCGTTCATGGGCTGCGTCTGGCCGCCAAAGAAGTTGGAGCGCGGCGTCGGCACAGGCTGCGCCGGGTCCGGCTGCGCGGCGAGCTGATCCCCGATGGCGAAACGATCCATGCCGGTCTCACCGCGGAAACTGGCGGCTTCGGTCGGGTCGCCCTGGTACAGATTCATGCCCAGGGCCGGTGTCGGACGGCCAGCCTCCTGCAAGGCATTGGCCCAGGCGCCGATGCGAAAGGACGGCGCCGTGTCCGGCGCGACCACGCGGTAGGTGGCGCGCTCGACCACGGTGCGCGAAGCCAGCGGCCCGTCCATCACCCGCCCCATGAGGTTGAAGGTTTCGGTGGCCACCGCCTCTTTCACCAGGCAGTTGCCGGTGGCAAGCCCCGGGCCCTCCACCACGAAATAGTTGGAAAACGCCTGCGCCTTGATGCTGGCCGGCACGCCGAAGGTGGTGCTGCTGCTCAGCCAGTTGCGGATCGGGCTGCCGGTGACTTTCACCAGGTCGGCATTGTTGGAGATGTAGCGCTTGCCGTCGGGACCGGTGACAAACGGCTGGGGTGCGCCACCGGCGGTATCCGAGGGGCGCAGGAAGGGCCCGATGGCCGACTTGAGCGCCCCGGTGAAATCGCCCGGCGCCCCGATGCCGAAGTCATCGGTTTCGTAGATGCGCTGACCAGCCGTGCCGCGAAAGGTCTGGGGGTTCTTGTAGGGGGTATGGAAGGTGTAGTCACCATTGCAGGGGGCGCTGTTCATGCGCACCCGCCAGCGGCCAAAGCTGATCTGGTCAGGGCTGCGGGGAATCTCCGCCGTGAAGGTGGACTCCAGTCCCAGCACCAGATTGATGTTGTCTGTCACCGGCACCAGGGCGCCGGTTTTCTTGTCCCGCCCCATGGCATTCATGCGGGTGTTGCCTGCCCACCAGAAATGCTCCACCGCCCAGTTGGACGGAAAGGTTTCCGGCGCTCCGTTCGGAACGTCGCCCGGCAGCAGCAGACACCAGCCCCCGGCCAGCACTGCCTCGCTTTTCACATCGCACAATTCCAGCGCCAGGCCATTACGGTCCTGGTACCAGGCCGGGAATCCGTTGGCCGGATCGATGGGCCCCACCCGCTGCAGTTCAGCCAGGGCAGCGTTGGTCATGGTCATGGCCGCCAGTCCGACAGTCAGGGCCTTGCGGAACGTGTGATTTTTCATATTTCGGATCTCTGAAATCTGAGTGACATCCGGGGAAATGCAAATAATGCGCCAAGCCCTTTCAGGTCATCCATGTCGCATATATATGGATTTATTTACTTATATTTCAATGATTTGAAAACTATCAGGCGATCAGCCAGCCATGCCGCCCGGCCTTCTTTGAGTGTCATAGTTACGACTTTAATCATTTATGTCATTTTTTAGACAAATGGCATCATCCGCTGGGCTGTCTTGCTGCCCCACCCAAGCTTCCTGGCCCCTTTTCGGGGACGAGGACGTGACTGCCCCGGAATCCGGCGGGGAACCCCAAAAAAAAGGGCGCCCGCAGGCGCCCCTCCAGAGCTTTTGCCGTGCCGGCTGCCAAGGCAACCGGCACGGCTAGCCAAGGACTACCGGGTCACTGCCGGTGCGAACTGCACGCACCCGCCAAAGGGCGACCAGGCCACCAGCGCCAGGGGCGTGGGCGCACCGACCGGCAGGATCACCGTGCCCATGTCCCATCCACCCACCCCGTTGACCGGCGGCGTGGTGCCAAAGCGCGGCAGCGTCGCGGCCACCGGCTGGTTGTTGGCACCCGGTGCACAGGCATCGGCCACACCCGTGGCATTGCTCACCGTGATCACCTGGGCGGCGCGGATCGAGCTGGTACCGCTGGCGGTCAATGCCCGGGTACCGGTCCGGTAACGCGCATTGCCCACCGTCAGCGTCTCATTGCCCTGCACCGCGATCACCACCGTGCCCGGCGCTGCCAGCTGGCCGTTGTTGTCGGTCCACTGGTAGTTCAGGGTGTAGTTGCCCGCCGTCGGCGTGAAGAACTCCAGCTGCCCGGTGAGGGGCGAGAAGGCTGCTGCCGTGCCTGCCGGAGCCGGCTCCAGATTGGCGCCCGCCTGCAGGAAGGGCCCGCTCACCACCACCGCGCTGCCCGGACGGATCCCGTTGGGGATGATGTCATTGCGCAGCACATTGGTGGACAGGGTGCGGTTGATCACCGCATTGAGGCCGGTGTCATCGATGGCCTGGGACACACCGTTGCCGATGTTCACCGTCAGCTTGCCGCGGGCCACACCTGCAGGCAGCGTGCCCACCTGGTACCAGGCAGAGACCGGCCCCAGCTTGTTCAGCACCGGGGTGAAATTGACTGTGCGGTTGGCACCGACCGTGAAGGTACCGGATCCGGTGATGGTCGCCGTGGTGGCGCAGGTTCCGCCCGTCGCGGCGGTGCAGAGGGTCAGTGCACCGGTGGGCGCGTAGCCGACGTCATTCTCCAGCACATTGATGCCCAGCAGCGGCAGATTCATCGCCGTGGAGACCACGTCATCCTGCAGCACGACCGTGCTCACGCTGGCGCCGGCATAACGCACCGGACGCGAATCGGAACCACCGAGGCTGGAGCTCACCTTCACCACATTGGGCGGAACAGCCACATTGGCAATGACGACTTCGAAGCTGGCAGCCTTGGAGGTCCAGCCAGTCGGCGTCTTCATCTCGAAGGTCGAGGCCGGCAGCAGCACCTTGGTCACCGGGTTTATGGTGGGCAGGCCCAAGCTGTCCAGCGTGAGGCAGGGAACTGCGCAGGCACCCGCCGTGGTGTTGGCACGCAGGTAGCCGCCGGAGGTGGCCTTCACCGTCAGCGTCTTCAACGTGGCGTTGTAATCCACTGCCGTGATCGCCACATCGTCGACCAGCTTCACGTCCTGCACGGAGGGAGGAGCATCGGTCAGGGTGCGAATGCGCGCATGATCCACCGCAGGCGAAGTCTGGGTAACGCCGCCGACGACGTTCACCGGTTGTGTCTGGCCGCCGAAGAAGTTGGAACGCGGCGTGGGCACGACCTGGTTGGGGTCGGGTTGCACGGTGACCTGGTCGCCGATGGCAAAGCGGTCCATGCCGATTTCGCCGCGGAAATTGGCCGGGTTGGCCGGATCGCCCTGGAACAGGTTCATGCCCAGAGCCGGAACCGGGCGACCGGCTTCCTGAAAGCCATGGGCCCAGCCGCCGATGCGGAAGGAAGGCGTCGTGTCCGGCGCCACCAGGCGATAGGTGGCACGCTCGACCACGGTGCGCGAAGGCAGCGGGCCATCCACCACCCGGCCCATCAGGGCCATGGTCTCGGTGACCACCGCCTCCTGGCCGCCATTGGCTGCGCAATCGCCTGTCACCAGGCCGGGGCCGATCACTGCGACATAGTTGGTGAACTGCTGCGCCTTCACGCTGGCGGGCACGCCGAAAGCGTTGACTTGCGGGTTGGCGACATTGGTGCTGGCCAGCCGGTTGGGAATGGGGCTGCCGGTGGTCCTCACCTGGTCGGCATTGTTGGAAATGTAGCGCTTGGCATCCGGGCCGGTGACAAACGGCGCGGGGGCGCCGCCGGAGGCATCCGAGGGACGCAGGAAAGGCCCGATGGACGAACCCAGGGCACCGGTGAAATCACCGGGAGCGCCGATACCGAAGTCGTCCGTTTCGAAAATACGCTGGCCTGCCACCCCCTGGAAGGTCTGCGGTTCCTTGTAGGGCGTGTAGAAGGTGTAGGACCCGTTGCAGGGCGGGCTGATGAGCAGTGCGCGCCAGCGGCCGAAGCTGATCTGGTCGGGGTTGCGCGGGACTTCCGCGGTGAAGGTGGATTCCAGTCCGAGGATGAGGTTGACGTTGTTGGCCACCGGAACCGTGGTGCCTGTCTTGGCATCGAAACCCATGGAATTGAAGCGTGCATTGCCAGCCCACCAGAAGTGTTCCACAGCCCAGTTGGCCGGGAAGGCTTCCGGAGCCGGACCGGGCACGTCACCCGGCAGCAGCAGGCACCACCCACCAGCCAGCACCGCATCGCTTTTCACATCGCACAATTCCAGCGCCAGACCGTTGCGGTCCTCATACCACGCCGGAAAGCCGTTGGCCGGATTCACCGGGCCCACGCGCTGCAGCACGGCCTGCGCCGAGCTGGCCAGCATCATGGCCGCCAGGCCTGCTGCCACAGCCTTTTTCAAAATGTGGTTCTGCTTCATGATCATGAAACCCCTTTTAGGTTTATTGAAAAAACAAACGCTCTGGTTCACCACCCGCCGCGTGCTACCACCGCGAAACGGGCACTCACTTCGTTCACTCCATCAAGTCCTGGCCTCTTGCAGCCTCCGCTCTCA
>CAIPGJ010001117.1 GCA_903864555.1 uncultured Pseudomonadota bacterium
GAATGCTTCTGTGCGCGGATCTCGGTGCCGGGTGCCACTTCCAGTGTGATATAGGCGTCACTGACATCGGTGATCTTGCCAGCCAAGCCGCCTGCTGCGATGACTTCGTCGCCTTTCTGCAGCGCATCGATCATGGTGCGGTGTTCCTTCTGCTTCTTCATCTGTGGACGGAAGATGAGGAAGTACATGAACAGGCCCATCACCAGGAACATGATAAGCGTGCCCATGCCGCCATCCGAAGATCCGACTGATTGGGCGTACGCGGGGGAAATGATCACCGCCTGTCTCCTTGGAAAATGACTGATATGTCAGGGTTTTTACGACCGGGGATTGTACCACTCAGGGGCCGGCTGTCCCCCCCATTCAGGGTTCCAGGCCCTGGCTGCGCCGGCTGACGAAACCGGCGGCCCAGGCGGTGAATCCGCCGGCGGCGATGGCCGCGCGCATCTGCTGCATCATCTCTAGGTAGAAATGCAGGTTGTGCAGGGTGTTCAGGCGTGCCCCGAGGATCTCTTTGGCCCGCTGCAGGTGGTGCAGGTAGGCGCGCGAAAAGTGCCGGCAGGCGTAGCAGCCGCATTGTTCGTCCAGCGGGCGCGTGTCATTGCGGTAGCGGGCATTGCGCAGCTTGATGTCGCCGTTGCGGGTGAACAGCCAGCCGTTGCGCGCATTGCGCGTGGGCATGACGCAGTCGAACATGTCGACGCCGGCCGCGACCCCTTCGACGATGTCCTCCGGCGTGCCCACGCCCATCAGGTAGCGCGGGCGGTCGGCCGGCATGCGTGGGGTGGTATGGGCCAGGATGCGGCGCATGTCTTCCTTGGGTTCGCCCACCGACAGACCGCCGATGGCATAGCCGTCGAAGCCAATGGCCTGCAGGCCGGCCAGCGATTCGTCACGCAGGTTCTCGTGCATGCCCCCCTGGATGATGCCGAACAGGGCATTGGTGGCTCCCTGCGGATGGCTGGCGGCGAGCCGGTCCCATTCCGAGCGGCTGCGTGCTGCCCAGCGCAGCGACAGTTGCATGGATTCGGCCGCCACCGTGACGTCGGCGGGAAAGGGCGTGCATTCATCGAAGATCATGGCGATGTCCGAGTTCAGCACGCGCTGGATGCGCATGGATTCCTCGGGAGTGAGCATCAGCCGGTCGCCGTTGATGGGCGAGGCAAAGCGAACGCCTTCCTCGCTGATTTTGCGCAGCGCCCCGAGGCTGAACACCTGGAAGCCGCCTGAGTCGGTGAGGATGGGGCCGTCCCAGGCCATGAAGCGGTGCAGGCCCTGATGGGCGTTGATGACCTCCAGTCCCGGGCGTAGCCACAGGTGGAAGGTATTGCCCAGGATGATGCCGGCACTCAGTTCCCGCAGTTCATGCGGGCTGACCGACTTGACCGTGCCATAGGTGCCCACCGGCATGAAGGCCGGTGTGTCCAGCTGGCCGTGGGTCAGCGTGAGGCGGCCGGCGCGGGCGGCGCCGTCCTGGTGCAGTCGTTCGAATTTCATGAGACTCATTGTTCTGTCCCCGACCGTGCAGTAGTCGGTGATATGGTTGTGACTGTGTCGTTGCGGTCGATCAGCATGGCATCGCCGTAACTGAAGAAGCGGTAGTCCGAGGCAATCGCGTGCTCATAGGCACGGCGTACCGGTTGCAGTCCGGCAAAGGCGGAGACAAGCATGAGCAGGGTCGATTTCGGAAGATGGAAGTTGGTGAGCAGCCGGTCGACTACGCGAAAACGGAAGCCGGGGGTGATGAAGATGTCCGTCTCGGAGGCTCCGGCGACGGGCAGGTCGTCCTGGCTGTCGAGGGCGGCCGCTTCGAGCGCACGCAGGCTGGTGGTGCCCACGGCGATGACGCGCCGGCCGGCGGCGCGCGCCGCGGCAATGGCCTGCAGCGTGGCCTGCGGAATCGAGTAGCGCTCGGCATGCATGCGGTGTTCGGCGATGCGCGTGGTGCGCACCGGCTGGAAGGTACCGGCGCCGACGTGCAGGGTCAGCCAGGCGGGAACGACACCCCGGGCGCGCAGTGCCTCCAGCAGGGCTGCATCGAAATGCAGCCCGGCGGTCGGGGCGGCCACGGCGCCGGGTTCGCGTGCGTAGACCGTCTGGTAGCGCGTGTCGTCAGCAGCGTCGGCAGGGCGGTCGATATAGGGCGGCAGCGGCAGCTGGCCGTATCGTTCCAGCAACTCGAGCACATCCTCATCGCCCTCGAAGCGCAACTCGGCCATGTCCTCATGGCGGCCGATGAAGGTGGCCTCGAACGCGCCTTCGAGGCGCAAGCGCATGCCCGGGCGCGGCGGTTTGCTGGCACGCAGTTGTGCCAGCACGTGTCGGTCCGGCAGCAGGCGCTCGACCAGCACTTCGATGCGGCCGCCGGTTTCCTTCTCCCCGTACAGGCGCGCCTTGATGACACGGGTGTCATTGAACACCATGACGTCACCGCGGTCGACGAAGTCGGGCAGTTCGCCGATGCGATGGTCGGACAGCATCCCGCCGGCCAGGCGCAGCAGGCGGCTCTGGGTGCGCTGCTCGGGTGGATGGCTGGCAATGCGGTCGGGTGGCAGCTCGTAATCGAAATCAGCGAGCTGCAGGTCCGCCGGCTGGGCGGCGCTTGAATTGGGCATGGCCCAAGAATAACAAAGGCCGCCTGCAAGGGCGGGACATATAAAACAAGGGCCGCCTGTACGGGCGGGACATCTGCGATTCTGCCGATTTCGCCGAACCTGCGGTCCGATGGTGCAC
>CAIPGJ010001118.1 GCA_903864555.1 uncultured Pseudomonadota bacterium
ACATCACCTCCACCGGCAGGGTCATGTCGAAGATGAAATGGTCGCCGCGATACCAGGCCAGCGAGGCATAGATCACCGTGCCGGCGGCATCGGTGATGCTGCGCTTCACCATGGCGACTGGCGCGGCAAAGGGGTAGCGCAGGATGCGCGCCAGGTCGTGGTCGGCCTGGCCCACGGTGATGACCTGGTGGAGGTTTTTCATCGAAGACTTCGAATACTTCGGCAGCAGCCAGGCGATCTTGTTGTGCAGCTCGCTGCCGGCGGGAAAACGCTCGAACACGTCGCTGGCCACCCAGAATTCGGCCAGGCAGATGATCCGGGTGCCATGCAGATGCAGCTTTTTCAGGCGCCTGTAGCTGCCGGCAGCCGTGCCGGTCAGCAGCAAGGGCTGCGGCAGGGGGACGCCGGCCTCCTGCTCCAGCATGCGGATGCGAAAGCCATCGGGCACGTCCAGCCAGTTGTTGATGGCGGCGCGGATCTCGTCCCCCGCGGTCACCGGGGAGGCGATGACGCGCGTGCCACGACCCCGCTCGCTCGACACCAGCCCTTCGCTCACCAGGATGCCGTAGGCCTGGCGCACCGTCACCTTGGCAATCCCCAGTTCCTGCGCGAAGGCTTCCACCGTGGGCAGCGCCGTGCCCACCGGCCATTCGCCGGAGACGATCTTCTGACGGATGACGCTGGCCAGTTGCACATAGCGGGCGATCCCCGGGCTGGCATCGAGGCGGATGACCTGGCGTGGCTTGCCGGCCATCAGCGGCCCTGCCCCGACAGCGCGGCCTCCAGCGCCTCCCTGACCAGCTTGCGCGGCACCTTGTCCACCGCCGTTCTGGGCAAGCTCTGCAGCACGTGGACCGCCTTGGGCGCCAGCACCGAACCCAGTTCGGCTTTGGCGAAGGCGATCAGTTCCGGGATTGCGACGGTCTGGCCGGGCTTGAGGGTGATGGCCGCGGTGACGACCTCGCCCCATTTCTCGTCGGGCAGGCCGACCACACAGCACTCGCTCACGCCCGGAAAGCGCACCAGCACCGCCTCGACATCGGCGGGATGCACATTGAAACCGCCACTGATGATGACGTCGTCGCTGCGTCCCTTGAGGAACAGGAATCCGCGCTCGTCCAGCAGGCCGATATCGCCGGTGTGCAGCCAGCCATCGATGAGGGTCTCTGCGGTCTTCTCCGGATTGCGCCAGTAACCGTTCATCACCAGGTCGCCGCGCACCAGCACTTCGCCCTCGACACCGTCGCCGGCTGCCGTGACTGGATGTCCATCGACACCCGCGATGGCCACTTTCGTCAGCAGGCCGGCCCGGCCTACCGAGGCGATGTTGCGCGCGTCCATCAATTCACGGGCGCCCAGCCAGCTGATGATCTGCGGCGCCTCGGTCTGCCCATAGGTCGTCGCCAACACCTGGCCGAAGCACTGCTGCGCCTCGCGGATGCGCTGCTCCGACATGGGCGCCGCGCCGTAGATGATGTTGCGCAGGGAGGCGGTGTTGCGTGGCTGGGCGGCCTGCTCCTGCACCAGCATGTGCACCATCACCGGCGGCACGAACAGCGTGGTCACCCCCTGCTGCTCGATGGCGTCGAGAATGGCCCCGGCGCGCGTCTCCGCAGGGAACACCAGGCAGCCACCCGCGCCCAGAATGGGCAGCACATAGGTCGAAGACCCATGCGTGAGCGGCGCCGACACCAGGAAGCGGTCCGTTTCATTGAAGCCGAAGGCCTGCAACTGGCTGGCGATCATGGTGTTCCAGGCGCGGCAGCCCTGCATCACGCCCTTGGGCACCCCGGTGGTGCCGCCGGTGAATTTGATCGCCTGGACGTCCGACAGCGGCCGATCCACAGGGAGACACTGTACATCGCGATATCGATGCAACTGCTGCGCCATGGCATCGGCGCCCTCGCCGCCGGCATCGCCGATCCCGA
>CAIPGJ010001119.1 GCA_903864555.1 uncultured Pseudomonadota bacterium
CGCTCACGTGGGTGGCCACCGGCATCTGGCGCTGCGGCACGGCCGAGGCATGATGGACCACCATGCGCCAGCCGGTGCCGGTGCGCATGTAGACATTGGTGACGGCCACCGGCACGGTGACGCGCTGCTGGCCTACGATCCGGATGTGCTCATGCAGGCTGTGCACCGCCAGCATCATGCCGTTGACCACGCTCTGGTCGGCCAGGTGCACCTTGAGCTTCTGCCCGCCGCCGGCAATCTGCATCCAGCTCTCGCGCACCGCCTCGTAACCCACCAGCCGCTCGCGCCCGGGATGCACGCAGATGATTTCCTCATCCTCGGCCCAGACCTCCATCATGGCATCGACATTGCCGGACTCGAGCGCCTCGTAGAAGGCATTCTCGGCATCCTGCGCGGTGGGGTAGGTGGTTTTTTTCAAGGGAAGGCCAGACAGTGAAATTCCCGCCGGCAAGCCCGGCAAAGTGCGCGCAGATGATAGTGGAAAGCCTGCAGCGAAGCTACCGGCACGCCAGCCACCATGCAGCTCGTTCCGCGTGATGCCTCAGGTGCGCCGCTGCGCCAGCGCCTCCGGATTGACCAGACAGGGCGGCACTTCACCGGCAAGGGCAGCGCGCAGGTTGGTCATGGCCAGGCGCGCCATGGCGACACGGGTGGCGCGCGTGGCGCTGCCCATGTGCGGCGCCAGCACGACATTGTCCAGCGACAGGAAGCCCGGGTTCACCCGTGGCTCGCCATCGAACACATCCAGCCCCGCGCCGGCAATGCGCCCCTCGCGCAGCGCCTCGATCAGGGCCGTCTCGTCGACCAGCCCGCCGCGCGAAGCATTCACCAGGATGGCGGAAGACTTCATCCGCGCCAGCTGGGCGGCGCCAATGACATGGCGGTTGGCCTCGGTGTAAGGCAGGTGCAGGGACACGAAATCGGACTGCGCCAGCAACTCATCCAGCGGCACATGGCTGGCATTGGACGCGCGCTCCAGTGCCGCATCTAGTCGCGTGCGGTTGTGGTAGATCACGCGCATGTCGAAACCGGCGGCACGGCGCGCCACAGCGCGGCCGATCCGGCCCATGCCGACGATGCCCAGGGTGGCGTGGTGCACATCCAGGCCGAAGCGGTCGATGAACTTCATGCCCTGCCAGTGGCCGGCGCGCAGCCAGCGGTCGGACTCGGCAATGCGCCGTGCCGTGGCCAGCAACAGCGCCCAGGTCATGTCGGCCGTGGTGTCATCGAGGACCTCGGGTGCATTGGTGACCAGGATGCCGCGCGCACTGCAGGCCGCGACGTCGACATTGTTGAAGCCGACAGAGATGTTGCACACCGCCTTCAGCCGGCCGGCGGCGGCCACGGTGTCCGCATCGAAGCGATCACCGAAGAGCATGACCGCATCGCAGTCGGCAATGCGCCGGCGCAGTTCCGCCTCGGGATGAGGGCCATCCTGCTGCTGGCTGTCATCCACCTCGTAGGCCAGGCGCAGTTCGGCCAAGAGTTCGTCGGCAATGGTGCGGGTGATCAGTATCTTCATGGGTCAATGCAACACGGGTTGATTGGGCAGACCGATACGGTACCACCGGTAAGCGATGCTGAAGACGCGCCCTCAGGCAGAAGGCTGGGCAAGCCCGCCCTGGCGCCGGATCAGCCACGACAACAGCGGCGGCGTAAGCAGCGTGGTCAGCATCACCATGATCACGAACACGGCAAACTCCTGGTCATCGACCACGCCCAGCTGCTTGCCCACCACGGCAAAGATCAGCCCCACCTCGCCGCGCGGGGCCATGCCCCAGCCAACGATCCACTTGTTGACCGGGCCTGCGACGAGGCCCGATACCAGCTTGCCGCCGAATGCCAGCAGGGTCACCAGCAAGGCGGTCAACAGCACATGGCTGTCGCCGAGCACGGCCAGGTTGACCTGCATGCCGGTGTAGACAAAGAACAGCGGTACCAGGATGTAACCGAGCGGCGCCACCAGCTGCTCCAGGGTGTGTTCGGCATGGTGGCTGAGCGCGGCCGTGACCCGCCGGCGCACCTCGGTGCTGGAATCGGCAAGCGATTCCTTCAGTTCATGCACGATTTTCGGGGCGTCGAAGTGGCGGAAATGCGCCGCATCGAGGATCAGCCCTGCGGCAAACGCCCCGACGATGGGCGCCAGTCCCAGCAGCGAGGCAAGGTAGGCAAACATGAGGCAGGTGGCCAGCGCCAGCACCAGTTGCGAGCCCACCGAGGTGCTGATGTGCCGGAACAGGCCGGTGAACAGTCGCGCCAGGTACTGCCCGGCGATCAGCGCCACCACCAGGAACCCGATGGCCTTGCCGCAGATGACCAGCACCTCCGCCGCGCTGATGCTGCCCGAGCGGACGATGCCGGACACCACCGCCAGTATCACCAGCCCGATCACGTCATCGATGACGGCGGCACCCAGTACGATCTGCGATTCGCGAGACTGCAGCGCCCCCATGTCCTGGAATACCCGGGCCGTGATGCCAACACTGGTCGCGGTGAGCGTTGCGCCGAAGAACAGATGGGCATTGAAACCGGCCTGCGGAAACAGCCAGGGCCCGACGACCATGGTGCCCAGGGCGAACGGCACCACCACGCCG
>CAIPGJ010001120.1 GCA_903864555.1 uncultured Pseudomonadota bacterium
CGCATCCCTCGGCGTTTTCGCCGGGGCGAACAGGGCGAACCAGACGTAATCACTGTAATTCGGCAGGCCCTGTTCGGCAATGGTCGGAATGTCCGGGAAGGCGGCCAGCCGTGCCACGGCACTGAAGCCCAGCGGCGTCAGCACACCGGAGCGGGCGTCGGCGGCGCCACCGGCGGCAAAGGTCATGGTCACCCGGTTGGCAATCACGTCGGCGCGTGCCGGGCCGTTGCCCTTGTACGGCACATGCAGGATGTTGAGCCCGGCGCGATGCAGGAAGGCCGAGCCCGCCAGATGGCTGCCGCCACCCTCGCCGCCGGAAGCATAGGACATCTCCTCCGGACGCGCCTTGGCGCGGGCGATGAATTCCGCCACCGTCTTGATGCGCTGGTTGTTACCCACCACCATCAGCCAGGGCCCGCGGATCATCGGACCGACGCCGGTGAAGTCGCGGATCGGATCGAAGCCGGCATTGCTGTCGATCGCCACGCTGGCGGTCATGGCATTGGTGGTGGTCGACAACAGCGTGTAACCATCGGCTGGCTGGCTCTTCACGAAGCGGGTGCCCACCATGGAGCCTGCGCCATCACGGTTTTCGACGATGACCGTCTGGCCCAGCTTGTCAGCCATGCGGCCACCCACGAGGCGGCTGATCGAGTCGATCTGTCCGCCGGGGGACACCGGCACGATGATGCGCACGGGTTTGCGAGGGAAGTCATCCGCGGCCTGTACCACGCCGGCCACCGCGAGCAACAGCCCAAGGGTGGAGGAGATGATGCCGTTCTTGCTCGATGTTCTCATGCGGGAATCCTCTGGTGTTGGACGGCCCGGTGAAGCACGCTTCGCCCGGCCATACCGGATTGTCTCAAATCGGCGGGATCTCGCCGCCTCAGGCCATTTCCTTCAGCCGGTCGTGGATCTGCCGGCTGAGCAGGATGCCCTGCTCGCGCCGGATCTCCCGCTCGCGAAAGCCGCGCTCGGACGGAATGCGGATCTCCGGGACGCCGGGCTGCCTGGGCAGGCTCTTGATTTTCGTCAGCAGTTCCTCAAGCTCCGTGGTGAACTGCTCGGCCGGCATGAAGATCTCCGGATCGAAGACGATGAGCAGGTAGCCGAAATCACTGACGTCGCCGTTCCTCATGCGGGCGCCCGCCATCAGGCCGAGGGCCTGAATGGCGATCGACAGGCCGTAACCCTTGTGCCCACCGAAGGGAAATACGCCGCCCTCGACCATGTCACGCGCGGCGCGCGTGGGTTTGCCCTGCTTGTCGATGCCGACCACCTCGGGGAACTCCTCACCGAGAAAGGCCTTCATCAGCACCTCGCCCGACATCACCGCTGCCGTGCCCATGTCGAAGATGAAGGGATTGACCTTGCCCGGCATGCCGATGGCCATGGGATTGGTGCCCAGCACCTTGCGGATGGCGCCCGGTGGCACCACCGTGGGCGTGCTGCTGCAACAGTAGATGGCAGCGAAACCGGCGCGGGCGATTTTTTCCATGTAGTAGGCACTGCGCCCGCCGAACCAGCTGTTGCGCATGCCGATCACCGCGACGCCAGACTGGCGCGCCTTCTCGATGGCGATTTCCGCCGCGCGCAGGATGGCAATGTAGCCGACATGGTTGCCGCCATCCAGGAAGGCCGAGGCGGGCGTCTCCCGGATGATGGTCACGGGCGTGCACGGCTTCTTGATTTCCGGCCGCTCGGCGATCACCAGGATGCGCGGCAGGCCGGCAAACTCGTAGCCCCACAGGGACGCGTCCACCAAATGCGTGGCAATGATGGTGGCCTCATCGGGTGCGTAGCCAATGCTGCTCAGGGCCTTTTCTCCCAGGGCCTGGGCTTCGGCGACGCTCAGCCTGACGGTTTCGTCGCTATCCTTGTCCAGCAGTTCGGTGGGCATCGCCCCTCCTTGTTGGTTCCCGTGGTTCCCGTGGTTCCGGTGGTTCCCGTGGTTCGCTTGGTTCGCTTGGTTCGCTTGGTTCGCTTGGTTCGCGTCGGATTCAGGAAGCCGGTGATTTTATATCGCCCAACCACGAGGCCAAACTGCCTGGGGACAAGCGAAGCCGGACGGAGGTTCCAGCGTTGCATCGTCGATGGCGCCGGGGGTATGAAGCCAGGCAGCGTCCTTGAATGAGGACTTTAATGGAAGCATTGATAGGGACGGCGAGAGATACCCCCTATGGTCGATGGTCGCCGTCGAGACAAACGAAGAGGCATTCGACATAAAAGCAGGTCCCACTGAGTTAGAGGCCCATGTCCTACAGTTTGCGCAGTCGGATGCTTAAGTCAGAAATCCAAGAATGCCTGACAATGCGAGGGGACACATCCCCTCGCGCTCCCCTATCTCAGGGCGCCTAACGGCAATGCTGTTAGGGAAGTATTGAACAAGTGGGCTACGCCCCGAATGGCACTTACTTAAGCTTTTTTGGGTGTCCATGTTCACGGAGGTAATCTCTCATGATTGCGCGCGGTTTGGTAAGCATCGGATAGGGCTTATGTCGTCGTTTCAGGGCACGAGGTTCGATACGGCCGGGGCGAGCA
>CAIPGJ010001121.1 GCA_903864555.1 uncultured Pseudomonadota bacterium
CGGAGAGGTGGATGAGTGGTTTAAGTCACCACCCTGGAAAGGTGGCACAGGGGCAACTCTGTCGCGGGTTCGAATCCCGCCCTCTCCGCCAGATGTACTTTTAAATGAATCGGGTATTGCGAAATTTCCTACCTGCATACCCTAACTAAATACCCAAAGTAAAACCACTTGCCGACAAGGACTGGTTTTGTCTGGCACTCACCGCACCACAGGCAATTCATCCCACGAAGTCGTATAGCGGGGCGAGCGGTAGTCTGCCCGCATGGCCCACCGATGGGTCACCCCCATCACAGCGGATTTCAGGGTGTCCTTGCCCATCGTGCGGTTGATCCGGTCCACCACCTCCATCACCCGACTTGGCACAGCCGCAAACAGGCTGCCTTGAGCCTTGGATTTCTCCGATAACAGGGTCAGCATAGCGCCAGCTTTCTTGTACCGAAACCCTGTCCTATAGATCGATCTCAAAGCTTTCAGGGCGACTGAAATCAATACCCGAGTATCGTCACTGGGATTGGGAAGGGCGAGGGTCACGCCTCGGCAATATTGAGGCGCCTCCTCTTTGAACCGGTTAGTTTCGAGAAAGACATAAATCCCGCCTGCCACCGAGCCTTGCTGACGCAGCTTTTCGGCCGCCCGGGTGACGTAGGTGGCTAAAGCTTCACGCAACTCCTCAATCTCGGTAACCGGAGCACCAAAGCTTCGGGAGCTCATGATCTGTTTCTTCTCGACCACAGCCTCCAGTGGCAGGCATGAGATGCCCCTCAACTCTTGGGCTGTCCGCTCGGTCACCACGCCGAATTGAGCTCGCAGGCCCTTGGGGGACGTGTTTTTCAGTTCCAGCACAGACTGAATTCCCATTTCGTTCAGTCGCAGCTTGATGCGCCTACCGACTCCCCATACCTCCCCAACATCGATTTCGGCCATCCACGCCGTCAATTCATCCGGGGCCATCCCCTGTAAATCGCATACACCATTGAATTGCGGATTTTTCTTCGCAATGTGATTGGCAAGCTTGGCAAGGGTCTTTGTTGAGCCAAACCCCACGCATACCGGCAGCCCTGTCCACTGCTTGATGCGCTGGCGGATTGTTTGACCCATTGGAAGTCTGCCACCAAACAAGTGAGCGACCCGCTCTACCTGCAGAAAGCTCTCATCAATGCTGTACACCTCCATGTCGGGTGAAAAATCCCGGAGGATTTCCACAACCCGATTACTCATGTCTCCGTACAAGGTGTAATTGGAAGAAAACGCGACGATTTGGTGCTGTCGGGCCAAGTCTTTCATCTTGAACCAAGGGGTACCCATCTTCACCCCCAAAGCCTTGACTTCGTTGCTTCTGGCCACGGCGCATCCGTCATTGTTGGAAAGCACAACAATCGGCACATCTTCAAGCTTGGGCTGAAATACCCGCTCACAGGAACAATAAAAATTGTTCACATCCACAAGGGCGAACGACATATCTACCCCCGAGACGGAAGCCGTCGAACGACTCCAACGACCACACCCCAGACTTGTAGCTCAGCTCCATCATTGAAGGCTATCGCGGGGTAGTTCGGGTTCTCAGGGCGCAACTCCACCCGCCCGCGCTGCTTGAAAAGGCGCTTGATCGTGTATTCACCATCCACGACGGCAACCACAATGTCGTTGTGATGGGGCCTGAGACTGCGATCCACCACCACCTTGTCGCTGTCTTCAATGCTTGCCTCGATCATGGAGTCCCCCTTGACCGTAAAGAGAAACGTCGAGGACTTTCGCCTGACGAGGTACTCGTTCAGATCAAGACCCTCCTCTGCGTAATCAGTCGCAGGAGAAGGGAATCCTGCAGAGATCCGGTGATTGAACAGCCGTAGCTGGAGGGCTGGAGGAGCCTGCAGAATCGGTTCGGGGGCAGACAATTGAAGTGGCTTCATGGACTGTATTAATATACAGCTTATTGCAGTCCCTTGCAGCGGTACACCAAATCATTTCTCGCTCATCAACGCCAACTCTGAAGCCAAAACTCTTTGGATGGCCTCTATCTCAACTCACTATGCTCGAGTTGTCGCACTCATAAGTTAGGGAAGCACTGAGCAAATGGGCTGCGCCCCCTTGTCTATCCCCCACGTCAGAGGAAACAGTTGAACGGTGATCCTCGATTCGAAACTGGATCAGTGCTTCCCTAAGCGGACGCACTGCTCCTTGATTTGACCAGAAATATTCAATCATCCATCTGACTGATAAGGCCTTTTTTCCGAACTCATACCCGGATACAGCACCAGCAAATCAGTCCAGGCTCCCCTACCGCCCTGGCAGGCGAATAAGCCCCCTCAAGACCGGCTCAAGGGACTCGGCAAGAACTGCGTCTTGCCGCCTCTAGCAGACCTTGCCGGCTCGCTTGCTGGCGCTGTCGATTCGCTCCTCATGCCCGGGATGACTCGACAGGAACGACAACCCGCCACCGCCTCCGGCCGACTGAAGCGCCTTCATGGTTCTGGCACTACCGCAGGCGTCATAACCCGCCGCGATGGCCCAGTCCAGGCCTGTCACGTCCGCCTCCCGTTCCTGATCCCGTGAATACGACGTAGCGATCGCGCTGACGCCAAGGTTTGCAATATTCCCGCCGAACGGAACGCCGGCAACGCTCAGCAAGATTCCCAGAAACTGGCTCGCACCTCGTGCCGCCTCATTTCTGGACTTCGTGGCTTCGCCATGCTTGAAATGCAGATGTGCCAACTCATGTCCGATGGTGGCAGCAAGGGCATCCGCGTCATCCTTGATCAAATCCATGAATGACAAGCCCAGTATGACCGTGGGCCTGCCGTTGATGATGCCGGCAAAAGCATTGGGGCTCGATGTTCTGGCAATGCCAAAATCGGCATCCACGCGGCTGGCAGCCTTGACCCTCTGCCAGGTGGTCACCACCGCCAATACTCTCTCCGGTGAAAGTCTCGCAATCACATTCTTGTTGCCATCCCTGAGATTGACACCACCCCTCGTATTGGCCAGCCAAGTGGTATCAGACTGGACCCAGATGCCGGAAATGGGCTTTTCACCCTGGGGCGCAGGCGTCGCGCAACCCGCCAGAAAACAGACCAGTAACAATGCCTTCTTCATAGTCCCCTTTGCTCCGCCGCGACCTTGAACTTTTGCGATTTTGCTGTAGGCTTCCGCGCATCCTGCGCCGAAAATCCGCCTGACAATATGACAATAGGAATCTTAACGCGAGCGCAGCATCCGGAATGCGACTCCTGCCACAGGAAAAATCACCATGAAAGCCATCCGCCTGACGAGATTACCGCTGAGTGATCATCCTGCCGGCATGACATGACGGGCCTGGCAGCCGGTTGGCTGCCCCGGCAGCACGCTCATGATCCTGCCTCTGAGGGCCGCGGGAAAGCCACAACGCCCTCTCCCGCAAAACGAACCACAACGAGGAATGAAATCCATGAAAGGTGTGCTTGCCGACCTGAGGGTCGTTGAACACTCGGCATTTGTTGCCGCCCCCCTCGCCGGCATGTCTCTGGCGCAACTGGGCGCCGAAGTCATCCGTATTGATGAAATCGACGGCCCCAAGGACTACGGTCGCTGGCCCGTGACGCAGGCCGGCAACAGCCTGTACTGGGCCGGACTGAATAAGGGCAAGCGCTCCATTCTCATCGATCTGAGGAATCCCGAAGGTCAGGAACTCGCCACCGAACTGGTCATCCGGGACGCCCCCCGTGGCGGCATCTTGCTGACCAACCTCGGCGCCCGAGGCTGGGCCAGCTACAAGAAACTGAGTCAGCGCAGGGCCGACGTGATACTGGCCAGCCTCTCGGGACATCCTGATGGCACGGCGGCCGTTGATTACACGGTCAACTGCGCCACCGGACTCCCCTACCTGAATGCGGGTGCATCGGCCGCAACACCGGTCAATGGTGTGCTGCCGGCCTGGGACATCACCACCGGCCTCACCCTCGCGATGGGCATACTGGCCGCCGACCAGCATCGCAGGCTCACCGGTACTGGCCAGGAGATCAAGCTGGCCCTGTCTGATGTGGCCTTTGCCATGATGGGCAATCTGGGCTTCATCGGCGATGCCCAGATCAACGCCAACCTCAGGCAATCCGACGGCAATCATGTCTATGGCACCTTCGCACGCGATTTCGGCACCCGCGACGCGCACCGCGTGATGGTGACCTCCTTCACGCCAAGGCACTGGGACATGCTGTGCAAGGCCTGTGGCATGGAGGCCTCCATCACGGAACTGGGACGCAGGCTTGGCCTCGATCTCGGCAATGAAGGGCAGCGTTATGCCGCACGCGAGGAGATCGCAGCACTGGTGGCAGCGTGGACGGAATCACACACGATGGAGGAAGTCCGCACGGCTTTCGATGCTGCCGGGGTCTGCTGGGGCGAGTACCAGGATTACCGGCAGATGGCGGTGGAAGATCCGCGCTGCTCCCCGGCCAATCCGATGTTCCGCAGGGTGGCGCAACCCGGCATCGGCGAACTGACGGTCCCGGGCAGCCCCTTGAGCTTCAGCGCTGCCGAGCGCACCGCTTTCATCGCCCCGCGTGCCGGCGAACACACCGACGCGATCCTGGCCGAAGTGATCGGCCTGTCTTCAGGGAAAATCGGGGAACTCCATGACCGCCGCGTCGTCGGCGGCCTGATGATGAACAGCAAAGGACAGACATCATGACCGCAGGCTACCTGACCGAAGAGCGCCGCATGATCCGGGATGCGGCACGCGAATTCTCCATGAAGGAAGTATTGCCACTGGCCAACCGGCTCGACCCCGAGCAGGGCGACATGCCTGCAGAACTGCTGCAGAAGATGTCCGAACTCGGTTACTTCGGCATCACCATCGCCGAAGAATATGGCGGCATGGGGCTGGGCTGTTTCGAGTACTGCCTGGTAGCCGAGGAATTGTCCCGTGCCTGGATGAGCGTCGCCTCCGTGATCGCACGGGGCAACACCTTCATGGGTTCGCAACTGCTCAGTGCGGAACAGAAACGCAGCATCATGCCGCGCGTGGCGCGTGGCGAGTACCTCGGCGCACTGGCCCTGTCCGAGCCCAATACCGGCTCCGACCTGGCCAACGTATCCTGCCGCGGCCGTCGCGTCGAAGGCGGCTGGGCCATCACCGGCAGCAAGTACTGGTGCACCTTCGCCGACGGAGCAGACTACATCTACGTGCTGGTGCGGACATCCGAGCCGTCAGACTCCGCCCGCAAGCATGAGGGCATCAGCGCCTTCATGATCGACAAGCCACGAGGCCAGTTGCCCAAAGGCGTGGGCGGTTCACCCATCCCCAAGATCGGTTACTTCGGCTGGAAAACCTGGGAACTGGCGTTCGATGACTGCCGCGTCCGGGACAGCGCCCTCATCGGCGAAGCAGGCAAGGCATTTGCCGCATTCTCGCGCGGACTGGAAACCTACCGCGCGCATACGGCCGCCCGGGCCATCGGACTGGCGCGCGGCGCACTGGAGGACGCCATGGCCTATGCGCAACAGCGGGAACAGTTCGGCCGCCCCATCGCCGAGTTTCAGGCCATCCGCTTCAAGATCGCCAACATGGCCACGGAGATCGAGGCAGCGAGACAGCTCATGTATCACGTGTGCACGGAAATCGACTCCGGGCGGCGCTGTGATACAGAGGCCGCCATGGTCAAGCTGTTTGCCTCCGAGATGGCCGAGCGGGTCTGCAGTGAGGCACTGCAGATATTTGGCGGTGCCGGCTATACCAAGCTGCATGCCGTGGAGCGTTACTGGCGCGATGCACGTCTGACCCGCATCTTCGAAGGCACTTCCGAGATACAGCAGCGCATCATCTCCGACCGCTTGCTGGGCAGGGCTTCCTCCTGATCGGTCAGGTCCGACAACGTTGCCCCTGGGAGCGCGTGACTGCAACTGCCCCCACCGCGATGTCCAGGACAACCGGTATCAGCAGTGCCGATCAAGTTCAGAAATGAGAACAAATGTGAAAAGCCACCGCTGAAGTGGCCGTTTTTCAATGGTGCCGCGCCCCCCTTGACCCCTATTTCCTTTATGCTTGAGGCCTGATCATAGTGCCTCCGCCAGCTTGAGTTGCTGACAGAGAAAACAGGCACGCAGCAGAAACATCGGGGGATTTCCGCACCGCGCGGACACGCAAGATGAGGGGTACCGTTGACCATGCGGGTGACACAATGCCACTCATCCCTGCCTGCATGATGCCAACCGGGGCAAACCGCCTGCCCAAGCGCAGCCAAAGCAATCCTGCCCAGCCGGCACGATGAAAAATCCATGCCGATAATCGACTCCCGCCTCACCATGCGCACGGCGATGCTGTTCTTCGTGCCGCTGATCCTCACCACGGAACTCCACCAGGTATCGCACTCGCTGGTTCAGGGCTTTCTCGCCCGCATGGGCGACCCCACTACCACCCTGGCCGCCTTCAGCATTGCCTTTGCATTCAACACCACATTCAGCGGCATCATCAGCGTCGCCATCCAGGCCGGCATGGCCTATATCTCCGACAAGCGGTCTTTCTGGCGCCTGACACGTTTCTATTTCTATATCGGCCTGGTGCCCTTCCTGTTCATCGAATCGGTCGCCCTCACACCCATCGGCGACTGGCTGTTCGGGGACCTGATAGGCGCCAGCGAGGAAGTGACCCAACTGGCCAAACCGGCTTCCGCAGTCATGGCACTCTGGATCTTCCCCAACCAGGTGCGCAACCTGGCCAATGCCCTGTGCATGATGCGCAGGAATACCATGGTCATCTCCAACTCGACCATTGTGCGACTGGTGTCCCAGGTGCTGATGCTGATGGTGCTCCCCTTCTGGATGCCCGGCGCGGTTGCAGGTGCAGCCTCCCTGGTAGGCTGCATGACCGTTGAAGCCATCTACATGTACTACGGCAGCCGCCAGATCTACCGGGACCTTCCCGCCAGCGGCGGCGAGCAGGTCTCCTACAAGCGAATGTGGATCTACTCATGGCCGCTGATGGTCACCCAGGCCACTGAGAATGGGGTCACCTTCGTCATCAATTTCTTCCTTGGACGACTGGCGCATCCGGATGTCGCGCTGGCCGCCTTCGGCGTGGTCAACGCCCTCACCTCCCTCATCGTGTCCCCGCTGCGCAACCTCAGCCAGACCGCTCAGGCTTTGGTGCAAAGTCGCGAAGACATGCGGGTCATGCTGAAATTCGTCAACCGCCTTACCCTTGTCTACATGGCGCTGGTGGCCGTGCTCTTCTACACCCCGATCCGCGAGGTCATCCTGGGCGGCGTCATGGGATTGCGCGAGGAACTCAGCACTTACGCCAGGCCCGGGGTACAGATGATGCTGTTTGCGGCGGTAGTCTGGGGCTATTCTTCGCTGCTGCGCGGGCTGCTGTCGGCCATGCGGCGCACCGGAGCCATTGCAGGGAGTGCCGCCATCCGGCTGCTGGTCGTCATTGCCGTAGGCAGCGTGACCCTGATCGCCCCGGACCTGAACGGCGCGATGGTTGGCATCGGCGCCATTGGTGCAGCCTTTCTTGCCGAAGCCCTGGTCCTCGGGTGGCGGGTACGGCAGGTCATGGCATCGGGTGAGCCACTTTTTCCGATCAGGGTGATACAAACCAGCAAGCAGCAATGATGGGAGCCAGACATGAATGAGTCTGTCTGCCCGACCCATTGACGACAGACAGACAAGGAGGCAACACCATGAGACCTGGCAGCATCCTATCCGGCGCCCTGGGCGCTTTTGCATCATTGGCACTGACGTTTTCAACCAGCGCCTTTGCGCAGAACTACCCCGTCAAACCGGTGCGCATGGTTGTCCCGTTTGCCGCGGGGGGCGGCATCGACATCATGGCGCGCACACTGGCTGCGAGGCTTCAGGAGAATCTTGCCCAACCCGTGCTGGTCGAGAACAAGCCTGGTGCCGGCGGGATAGTCGGCAGTGAAATCGTGGCCACGGCACGCCCGGACGGATACACCTTGCTTGCCGTGCCGATCAGCCATGCCGCCAATGTCAGCCTGGCCAAGCTCCCCTTCGATCCGATCCGGGACTTTGCCCCCATCATCCAGCTGGCCTCGGCGCCCAACGTCCTGCTGGTCAACCCGTCACTGCCGGCGCGCACGCTGCCGGAATTCATCAGGCTGGCCCAGCAACGCCCCGGCCAGCTCAGTTATGCCTCCAGCGGCAATGGCAGTTCCACCCATCTTGCCGGTGAACTCTTCAAGATGCTGGCGAAAGTCGAGTTGCTGCACGTACCGTACAAGGGCGGTGGACCGGCACTGACCGATCTGCTGGGTGGACAGGTGTCGATGTACATCGGCAGCCTTCCCGCCTCGCTGCCACACCTGAAGACCCAGAAGTTGCGGGGCCTTGCCGTCACCAGCACCAGCCGGGTCGACACCCTGCCCGACGTGCCCACGGCCATCGAGGCCGGCGTGGCGGACTATGAATATCTCGGCTGGTACGGTTTGCTTGCCCCGGGCGGTACGCCGGCAGCGATCATCAACCGGCTCAATGGCGAATCGAACAAGATACTTCGCGACCCCGGGATGATGGACAAGCTGGCCGCAGACGGGGCCCAGCCGGCGGGAGGAACCCCTGCCCAGTTCGCCGAATTCATCAAGCTTGAAATCGCAAAGTGGGCCAGAGTAGTGAAGTACGCAAAGATGGCGGTGGATTAAACGGGCGTTCTCTCTATACCCCGATTGCCCCCGATTTCGTACCAACGATCGGGGGCGACCTCCATCAAGTCAGTGACATCGTCATCCCGCCATCCACCTGCAGGGTGGTGCCGGTGATGAATCCGGCCTGCGCTGAACAGAAGAATGCGGCTGCCGCGGCACATTCCTCGGGCGTTCCAAGGCGTCCCATGGGCACGGTCCTGGCCCGCTCGGCGGCATCTGCCCTGCCCATGAAGGTTTCGGTGCCGATGGAGGCCGGCCCTATGACATTGACTGTCACCCCCTCCCGCGCGGTCTCGTTGGCCAGGTGCTTCAGATAACCGGCCAGTCCCGAGCGAAACACCGTAGACAGGCCGTGACGATGCATGGGCTGCTTCACCGTGGCGGAATTGATGGAGACAATCCGCCCCCATTTGCCCGCCACCATCAGCGGCGCAACAGCCGAGACCACATTCACAGCGCCCATCAGATTGGTCTCGAAAGCCCACTCCCAGCGGTCCCGCTCCGTTTCGTTGAGGACTTCCCGTGAAGGATGGGGTGAACGGGCTGTCACCAGTATGAGTATTTCGGGGGAGCCCAGCGTCTCCTTGACTGTGCTTACCAGGCGCGCCACATCTTCGGTCTTGCGCTGGTCTCCGGCCACGGTAATCACCTCGTTGCCTGTCCTGGCCCGGATCTCGGCGGCGGTCTTCTCCAGAGTCTCTGCAGTCCTGGCAAACAGCGCCAGCTTCACGCCCTCGGCTGACAGCAGATGCGCAGTAGCCTTGCCCATGCCACCCGTCGCTCCCGTGACGATTGCGACGCGTCCCTTGATACCGAAATCCATGTTGCCTCCTTTTATTGCCTCGCCATCGAATGCCTTGTCCCGGCAATTGACGGTATCCATGAAAAACGGGACGGGCCATAAGCCCCGTCCCGTGCATCCTGCCTGGCTGCAGGCGCTCATCACGCCCGCCGCATGCTGTTACTCGAGCTTGACGTTGGCCTGCTTGACCACCTTGGCCCAGCGCTGGATGTCCGATGCAATCGTCTTGATGAACTGCTCCGGCGTGCCACCGGCAGGCGCAACACCTTCCTGTGCCAGAATATTTGCGACTTCCTTGTCCTGGATGATGGCGTTGGCTTGCTTGTTCAGCCTGTCGACGATGGGGCGCGGAATGCCCTTGGGACCGATCAGGCCGTGCCATAGCACCACTTCGTAATCAGGCCAGCCGGCTTCCATCACCGTGGGGACATTCGGCGCGCCCGGAATGCGCTTGGGCGTGGTCACTGCCAGGGCGCGCATTTTTCCGGCATTGGTCTGGGAAAGGGTGGTGGAGACACTGCCAAAAATGATCTGGACGTCGCCGGCGACCACCGCCTGCATGGCTGGCGACGTGCCCTTGTAAGGCACGTGCAGCACATTGATCTTGGCCATGTTCAGGAAGTATTCCGTGGCCAGGTGCGTGATGCTGCCGGCGCCGGCCGTGCTGTAGGCCAGCTTGCCCGGCTGCTTGGCGGCCAGTTCGACGAATTCCTTCAGCGTGGTGGCCTGGACACTGGGGCTGACAGCCACAAGGAACGGTCCCTGCGAAAGC
>CAIPGJ010001122.1 GCA_903864555.1 uncultured Pseudomonadota bacterium
GACTCCGTCAAGGACCTGGTGCCGATCACCCCCATGGGTGCCAATCCAGCCCTCATGGTGGTCAGCATGAGCGTCCCAGCCACCAACCTCAAGGAACTGCTGGCACTGGCGCGGGCGAAGCCAGGCACTCTCAGCTTCGGCTCGTCGGGCGTGGGCTCTCCCAGCCACCTCTCCATGGAACTGCTGAAAACCATGGCCAAGGTGGACATGCTGCACGTGCCCTACAAGGGTGCGGCGGCGGTCACCGCCGACATGATGTCCGGCCAGATCCACATCACCCAATCCTCCATCAGTGCCGTGCTGCCCCTGGTCAAGTCCGGAAAACTGCGCCCGATCGCCGTCACTTCAGCGCAGCGCTGGCCCGCCATTCCGGATGTGCCGACGATTTCCGAAGCCGGCCTGCCCGGATACGAGCAGAGCAACTGGCATGGCATTGCCATGCCCAGAGGTGTGGCCCGATCCATCGTGCAGAAGGTCAATGCCGACATGACCCGGGTCACTGAAACCACCGACTTCAAGGAAAGGCTGGCCGGCTATGGCGTGGGGCCGCTGGTCATGGCCCCGGAACCCTTTGCCGCCTTCGTGAGGAAAGACATCGAAACCTGGGCGAAAGTGGTGAAATCCTCGGGCGCCAAGCCGGACCAATGACAAAACAATAGGCGCCACACGAGGATGCAGCTCAGGGTCTGTTGACGTTCATCGCGCGCGATGCGTGCTGAATGTCAACCGACTCTAGTCTGCCAATCCGAAGACCGTGCGAAACTCGATGAAGTACGGTCCTTCGGCCTGCAGCCCACGCGACAGCGCAGGGGCGATACCCGCGGCGGATTCAACCCGCTCAGCCTCCATGCCAAAAGCGCGCGCGATGGCGGTGAAATCCGGATTGAACAGGCTGGTGCCCGCATGCCGGCCCGGATAAGTCCGGTCCTGATGGATGCGGATGGAACCATAGCCGGCATTGTTCGACAGCAGGAACAGGATGGGTAGCCTGCGTTCGACGGCCGCAATCATCTCGTTGCCCGTCATCATGTAGCCGCCATCCCCCACCACGCACACCACCCGGGCCCGGGGCTCGCGCAACTGGGCCGCAACTGCTGCCGGCACACCATAGCCCATGGCCCCGGAAATGGGCGCCAGCAGGCGCCTTGCCCAATCAAATGGAAAATGCCGGTAGAAGGGCGCGCCGAAGGCACCGGCATCCAGGCAGATGATGCTGTTCTCGGGCGCTTTCTCTGACAGTACCCGCACCACCTCAGTGAAATCGATGGGCACGGCCATGCCGGCTGCCCGCTGATCCGGCCACCGCGCAATCTTTTCGTAAATGCCGCGAAGCTCCCTTGCCCATGCGCTTGAAGCGCGGCCAGCGCCAGGCGCCGCTCGCGCTGCCATCAGGGCTGCAAGTGCCACGGCATCGCAGGTGAGGCCAAGGTCGGCGGCAAAATTCAGCCCGATGCAGCGGCCGTCCGGATGACAGTGCACCAGGGTCTGCGCCGGCCGGGGCAGCGCCGGAAAGCGGTAGCCCTGGGTGGTGATGTCGCCCAGGCGCGTGCCCAGCGCAAGAATGAGGTCGCTGCGGTGAAACGCATCCATCTGGTCCTGCGGGTTCTTCAGCCCCAGATCACCCGCGTAAAGGGCATGCCGGTTCGGAAACAGGTGATGCCGGCGAAACGAAACCACCACCGGAATGTTCCACGCCTCGGCGAAGTCTTTCAGGGCCTCACGGCCACCGGGCGCCTCCAGCGCCCCCCCGGCAATGATCAGCGGGCGCTCGGCCCGGCTCAGCAAGGCGGTGAGCTGCTCCAGCGCCGCTTCTGAAGGCACACAGGCGGTACGCTGTGGCAGGGTCAGCGCAGCGCCTGTGACCGGTTGCTGCTGGATGTCTTCGGGCAGCACGATGACCACCGCACCTGGAGTATCGGCGCTCGCAATGCGCAAGGCCTTGAAGATCACCTCCACCACCTGCTCCGGGCTCCTCGGCTCGCTCACCCATTTGGCGATGCCGCCGTACATCTGCTGATAGTCAATCTCCTGAAAGGCTTCCCGGCGCAGGCTGGCCCTGGGCACCTGCCCCACCAGCACGATGAGTGGCAGCGCATCCTGCTGGGCGGTGTGAATGGCAATGGCCACATTGCTGGCGCCGGGCCCGCGGCTCACCATGACCACA
>CAIPGJ010001123.1 GCA_903864555.1 uncultured Pseudomonadota bacterium
GGCCGGCGGCGACGCGGCGGATCCCGTCGACCAGGTCGCTGCCCTTGATCTGCTTCAGGACGTAGCCGGCGGCTCCGGCCATGATGGCGCTGAACACGCCAGCGCGGCCGGCATGGCCCGCCGCGACGGCCTTCCACATCGACAGGTGACCGGTGCGCACCTGACGCGTGATGTTGTTGGCGGTGGCCGCCATGGAGAGGGCATGCGCGGTCTGCTCGCGGCTGAGGCGCATCAGCCGCGCGGCGGCGGCCGCTGTGCCGATGACGGCAAAGGTCGAGCAGTCAAAGCCGCCTTCCTTCACCGTGTCCGACAGGCGCAGGTAGAACTCGTAGGCCAGGACCACCGCGGAGAGGAAGTCGCGTCCGCTGGCGCCCGCGTATTCGGCGGCGGCCAGCACCGGCATCACCACGTCGCTGGGGTGGCCACCACGGCTGCCCGGCCAGTGGTAGACGTCGTTCATTTCCACATAGCGGGCGGCCGTGGCATTGGCGAAGGCGGCCATGTCGGGTGAGCTGCGCAGGCGCGTGCCGATGACGGTGGCGCCGGCCGCGTCGGGCATGCGCGCGGCCAGGTTGCGCGTGAGCTGGCAGGATTCGCCGAAGAAGCCCCCCAGCAGGGAGCCCAGGGTGTCGATGGTGCGCACCCTGGCCTCGTGGATCACCTCGGCGGGGATGCTGTCGTAATCGAGGTTGCAGGCGTAGTCGGTGAGCTGCGCCTGGATGCTGTCCGGGATGCCGGTGACGGCGTGTTCGACGGGCTGGTTCATGGCTTGTTTGCTCCTGTGGGCAGGCCTGTTTGTATTCTGTTGTTGATCATGATCGGCTCAAGGGCCGAATGATGGCAAGGCAAAGGTCATGGAATTGATCATATTCAATGTTTTTCACCGGCATCATGAGTCCGGGTTGATGCCGGCGGTCTTCACCACCGCGCTCCAGCGCGCGATATTGGCTTCGACCTTCGCGCGGTACTGCGCGGGTGTGTGCGGGCCTGGCGCTTCGGCGCCGTCGGCGGCCAGCCGGATCTTCATGTCGGGCAGGGCCATGGCCTGGGTCACATCCAGGTTGATGGTGTTGATCACGGCAGGTGCGGTCCTGGCGGGGACGAACAGGCCGTAGTTGTTGCCCCATTCAAAGCCGGGCATACCCGATTCGGCGATGGTGGGCACATCGGGGATGCCCTCTATGCGCTGCGCACCGGTCACCCCGATGGCCCGCACCGAGCCATTCTTCACCAGCGTGACGGTAGCCAGTGATGACAGGAAACCCAGTTGCACGCGGCCCGCGGCGAGGTCGGGCAGCACTGCGCCGCTGCCCTTGTAGGGGATGTGGGTCATGCTGATACCGGCCCGCTGGTTGAACAGTTCATGGCCCAGGTGGCCGGAGGAGCCGGGGCCGGCGGTGCCGTAGTTGAGCGCGCCCGGCTTGGCCTTCGCCAGTTCGATGAGTTCCCTCACCGACTTCACCGGCAGCGACACCGGCACCACCAGCACATAGGGGCTGGCGGACATCTGCACCACGGGTTCATAGGCCTTCATGGCGTCGAACTTCACGCGCTGGAAGACCACGGTGAGCTCAAGCTGGCTGCCCGAGGCCAGCCAGGTGTGGCCATCCGGGGCGGACTGGGCCACGGCTTCCATGGCCACCACGCCGCCCGCCGTCGGACGGTTCTCCACCACCACGCCCATCCCCCATTTTTCCGAGAGCCGCAGGGTCAGCGCGCGGGTGATGACATCCACGCCGCCGCCGGGTGCCAGGCCGATCAGTACGCGTACGGGTTTGGTCGGAAAGCCGGCGACAGGTGGCCTTTGCGCCAGTGCAGCCGATGAAAACAGCAGTGCCGCCACGGCCAGCCAGGCCGGCCCGCGCGATGAACCCGCGGTGTCCTTACCCCCCTTGTCAAAGGGGGCCGACTCGGCGAAGCCGAGCGGGGGGATTTTAGCCAGCCGGATTGATTTGCCCGCATCCACGGCACTGGCCTCAAGCCGAACTGATCCAGCTTCCCTTGCAGTCAGCGTGACGGCACAAAAGGCCAGGGGCATCTGTCTGAAAATCCCCCCGCGCGACTGCGTCGCGTCGGCCCCCTTTGACAAGGGGGTTAA
>CAIPGJ010001124.1 GCA_903864555.1 uncultured Pseudomonadota bacterium
GACGATCCGGCTGATCGCCGCCACTGCGGACACCCGGTTTGCCGCCCTTGCCAAGAACTCCCCTCTCGGCAAGAACGCCGAAAGCCAGCTGCGCCTGATGAATAATCTTTATCCCACGGGCGAACCGGCGCCGGGACAACTGGTTAAAGTGGTCGAGTGAGCCAATCCTTCAGGGAAAAGTTTCCCCCACTCAAATTACCGCCCGGCACGTTTTTCGTCGGCCTGCTGGCCATGGCCTACGCCTTACCCGGCATTTTTGGCCACGCGCCATGGAAGCCCGAGGACGCCATTGGCGTCGGCATCGTGCATCAGATGCTCGAGCACGGCCGCTGGTTGATCCCGCATCTGGGCGGCGAGCCCTACCTCGAAGACGGCCCGCTCTACTACTGGATTGCGGCAATGCTCGCCAAGGCATTCTCCTGGATGCTGGACATCGACGATGGCGCGCGCCTCGCAAGCGCCGTGGCCGTGTTCGCAACCTGGTTCTTCCTGCGCGACGCGGCGCGCGAGATACAAGGCCGCGCCCAGGCCGATGGCGCCATGCTGGTGCTGCTGGGCTGCCTGGGCCTGGTGGTGCACGCGCACGAGACCTTCGCCGAATTGGGACTGCTTGCCGGCCTTGCGCTTTGTTGGCATGGGATCGCGCTGGCGCCGCGCAAACCGCACAAGGGCGGTATCGCCTTGGGCGTGGGCCTCGCGATCGCGTTCCTGTGCAAGGGTTATGCCGGCGCCGTCGCGCCTATGCTGACGGCGCTCAGTGTGGCGGCGTTTTCTGCTCATTGGAGAACCCGGTCGTTCGCCCTGTCATTGTTCGAAGCCTTGTGCATTCTGGTTCTGCCCGCCGCCCTGTGGCTGTTCGCTGGCGATGCCCTGGGCAGCAAATGGCTGGAGGTACAGGCGGCCAGTTTTTCCATGCCTTCCGCGGCAGGCATATCCTACTACCTCAAGGTGCTCGCCTGGAGCGCGTGGCCGGCCTGGCCGGTGGCGTTCTGGTTGATATGGGAACGACGCAGCCTGATAGCCAGCCCCGGCATACTCATGCCGCTGCTTGCCAGCGTTTTTTCGCTGGGCGTGCTGCTGGCGCAGCGCGAATTGCGCGAAGTGCATGCGCTGCCCCTGCTGCTGCCGCTCGCGCTGCTCGCCGGGGCCGGGATCGAGAGAATGCGCCGTGGCGCCTCCAACGCGCTCGCCTGGTTCGGCGCCATGTGCTTCAGTTTCTTCGGCAGCCTGGTATGGCTGGGCTGGTTTGCGATGCAGACCGGCACCCCGGCTACTATCGCGCGCAATTTTCAGAAACTGGAACCCGGCCACGTTCCTGTCTTCGAATGGTGGCCGTTCCTGATTGCTTCGTTGCTGACGCTGGCCTGGATTTACGTGCTGGTGCGCAGCGAGCGATCCCTGTATCGCAGCGTGCTCTACTGGGCCTGCGGGGCGACGCTGGTGTGGGGACTGGCCATGACTTTGTGGCTGTCATGGATCGATTACGGCAGAAGCTACCAGACGGTTGCGCAGTCGATGGCGGTGGCGATCCGGCAACACATGCCTCAGGGAAAGCAGTGCATCCAAAGCATCGACCTGGGTGAATCGCAGCGCGCCGCACTCGACTACCACGCCAATATCGTCACCGTGC
>CAIPGJ010001125.1 GCA_903864555.1 uncultured Pseudomonadota bacterium
ATTCCTTCTCGCCCAGGGACAGCGCCTTGCAGGGCACCTTGGCCATGGCACTGGCGGTGCGCGGCGCCTTCGCCAGCAACGCCATTTCGCCGAAGATGGCACCGGGCCGCACCAGCCCGACGAACTGGCCCTTGGCCATCAGCCCCACTTCACCATCGAGCAACAGGTACATGCGGTCGCCCTTGGAGAACAGGCCGCTCGACTTGTCGTTCTCGTTGAAGAAGGTCTTGCCGCCGGGGACTTCCTCGAGCTTGCCGGCGCCACGGAAGAATTGCAGCGCCATCTGCGGGTTGTACAGGGCACGCGGTGGACGCGGCGGGGTGATCGCAACCGCGGGTCTGGCGGGGGCAGGGGCAGCCGGCCTGACTTCAGGCTTGGGTGGTTCGGCGGAAAAATCAAGATCGTCCATACGCTGACGGGGATGCCGCTCTCTCTGGTCAGGGGTTCAATGGCGGGTCGGCCGAAGAGGAAGTGCCGTTGTGAAGTTTAGTCCCATTCCCGTACCGCTTCATCCCCGATTCGTTCCTGCTGACGGCGCTGCCGCACAAGCCCGCATGTCTGCCGCAAAAATACGCGCCGGCTGCCGCGGCAGCCCAGCCGTTTTTCCTCTTGGCATCCGTTCTGGCAAGGCCATTCAATTATGCTCATATTGAAGAGCATCACCTTATCATCATTGATTTCAATGAATCATTATTATCAGTGCAGGGCGGGCCTTGCCACGTCGATCATCTTGTCCAGGATGTCGGTGAAATGCGAGCTGTTGGGTTCCTTGGCAGCGCTCTCGCGTATGGCCATCAGTTGGCTGGCGATGGCGCCGGCATCACCGCTGCGCGCGACCACTGAGGTCAGCGCCAGCAGTGCGCCATGCATGGCGGCAATCTCACGGCCGATGAGGGCGATGACGTCTTCGGGTTTGCCTGCGGGCTGGTTCATGGTTGCTCCTTGTCTGTACAGATGGGGTTCAATGAAAATGACGGTTGCGGTTGCGGCCGGGAAGCGACGCGGGGCCACTCAGCCCTTGAGACAGTCGCGCAGCAGCACCAGTGCCGCCTCGGTGAAGGCCTGCATGTTGGCCGCCCGGTCGGTGACGCCGGTGCGCACCGTGATGGCCTTCTCGCAGCCAGGTCCGACCACGGCGATGCAGGCATGCCCGGCCGGATCGCCCTTGCTGTTGCCGGTGGGACCGGCGGCGCCGGTTTCAGCCAGGCCCCAGTCGGCGGTCAGGCGTGCCTGGGCGGTGCGCGCGAGCAGCAGGGCATAGGGTTCGGTGGCGCTCACCATGCCTTCAGGCAGTTTGTCGGGCATATCCATGAAGACGCGACGGGCACGCCGGGTATAGATGGCGGCCCCGCCGAGAAAATACGCCGAGGCGCCCGGCACCGAGAGCAGTGCCGCGGACATCAACCCTCCGGAGGCAGACTCTGCCAGTGAAATGCTCTGCTTGCGCGCCTTGAGCAGCGCGCCGACTTCTGCGGCCAGCGTCAGTGGAATCTCCATTGCCATCCTCCTCAGGTGTGTCTGTGTTTTGATCAAGGCGCGAGCATGCCACAGGATGCGTCTCGGCCAAACCTGCCGGTAAGAATTGCCTGTGTCGGCGCCGGAAACAATACAAGTCGCTGATTGCATGGGAAAGCACCCCCGGCACGACGATTGCACGGGTGTAGGCATCCGGCCTTGCACTGGCCGCCCTGGATGGAGTCACCCCGATGAACAATTCTTCGCAACTGGCCTTGCTGCTGGTCCTGCTGTTCTCCATGCCCACGCAGGCCAGCCAACCCGGCGCAACCAGCCACAACACCTCGGCACCGCAATCCGCCATCCCCCCGGGGCCCGCTGCGGGACAACGTGGCGATCCGGTTTCCTCCGGCACCGGCAAATCCAGCGGCGAGGCGGACATGATCTCCGGTCCCGGCGGCGTGAAGCTACGACCGCGCCAGCCAGGCCCTGCCGCAGGCAAGGCGGCGGCAGGTGGCACCGGCGCCCGCTCGGGCACCGCCTCGAACGCTTACTCCGAAGAGGCGGCGCGCGGAGAAACCCGCCTGAATCGCTGAGCCCGACCACCACGTCAGTCACGCCATGCACGCAGCAACGGGATTGACCGCACGTCTCGGGTAAACTGGCCGCCTGCACATCACCCTGCAAGCGGAGTCTCATTGAAGCGCTTCCTCAATGTTGGCGGCAACAACAAGAATATCGCTGTTCCCGGCGTATTCAATGGATGGGACCATGTGCTCCTCGACATCGACCCGGCGGGCCAGCCCGACGTGGTCTGCGACGCGCGTCAACTGACGACGCTGCCGGCTTCCAGCTATGACGCGGTGTATTGCTCGCACAACCTCGAGCACTATCACCGTCACGAGGTCCCGCAGGTGCTGGCCGGCTTCCGGCACGTGCTCAAGTCTGAGGGCTTCGTGCTGGTGCGCGTGCCAAACATGCAGGAGGTGCTGCAGATTGCCGTGGAGCGCGAACTCGACATCGAGGATGTGCTCTATACCTCCACCGCAGGGCCCATCACCGTGCATGACGTCATCTACGGATTCGGCGCCGAAATCGAGCGCAGCAACAATGATTTCTTCGCGCACAAGACCGGCTTCACACCCAATACCCTGGTCCGCTACCTCAACCGCGCCGGCTTCGCGCATGTCTATCTTGGCGAAGCGGGGCTGGATCTGAGCGCCTACGGGCTGATGCTGGAGCCGGATGAGGCGACACGCACCCTGCTGAGCCTCGGCTGAAGCCGGTGATTTCCATGGAAAAAGTCCGCATCTCCAAGCTCATGTCCGAGCAGGGCCTGTGCTCGCGCCGCGAAGCCGACAGCTACATCGAGCGCGGCTGGGTGCTGGTCGATGGCGTGCCGGTCACCGAACTGGGCACCAAGATCTTCCCCAACCAGCGCATCACCCTGTCCAAGGGCGCGCAGTTGAAGCAGCAGGACCGCGTCACCGTGCTGCTGAACAAGCCCATCGGCTTTGTGTCGGGGCAGCCGGAACCACCCTACAAGCCGGCGGTGACGCTGATCCTGCCGCAGAACCGCGACAGCGCAGACACCGCCCCCATCCCCTTCCACGCCCGTCACCTGCAGGGTCTGGCCCCTGCCGGACGCCTGGACATCGATTCCACCGGACTGCTGGTGCTGACCCAGGACGGGCGCATCGCCAAACAACTCATCGGCGAGGATTCGCTGATCGAGAAGGAATACCTGGTGCGCGTGGAGGGCCGCCTGCCGGCCTCCGGCCTGGCACTGCTCAACCACGGCTTGTCCCTTGACGGCACCCCGCTCAAGCGCGCGCGCGTGGACTGGCAGAACCGTGACCAACTGCGTTTCGTGCTGCAGGAAGGCAAGAAGCGACAGATACGGCGCATGTGCGACCTGGTCGGGCTGAAGGTGACCGGCCTGAAGCGCGTGCGCATCGGCCGCGTGCAACTGGGCAAGCTGCCTACAGGGTTGTGGCGCTACCTGCGCAGTGACGAGCGTTTCTAGACAGGCGGCAGCGCAGCACTGCCAAATCCGCCGGGCGACCGGATCGGCTGAGTGATAACTGGGAGGGATTGCAATGGCCTTTGTCGATGTACGTGGCATCCGGGTGTGTTACGAGATCCGCGGCAGCGGGCCGAGGCTGCTGTTCATCACCGGCACCGGCCGGGACATGCGGCAGCAGCCTTCGGTGTTCGACCTGCCGGTGGCACGCCATTTCGAAGTACTCACTTACGATCAGCGCGGCCTGGGACAGAGCGCCAAGCCCGATCTGCCCTACACCATGGCCGACTATGGCGAGGACGCCGCAGCGCTGCTGGAGGCAGTGGGCTGGGACCGCTGCCTGGTGGTGGGCATCTCCTTCGGCGGCATGGTGGCGCAGGAACTGGCCTGCCGCCATCCGCAGAAAGTTGAACGC
>CAIPGJ010001126.1 GCA_903864555.1 uncultured Pseudomonadota bacterium
AGTCTTCGCCGGCACCAGGATGCCGTACCACGATACAAGTTCATACCCGGGGACCCCTGCTTCGGCAATGGTGGGAATATCCGGGAGGATGTTGCTTCGCTTGGGTGTACTTACACCCAGCACCCGGAATTTCCCAGATTTGATATTGGGGAGCGCCGGCAGAATGCTGCTGAATATCAGATCTATCTCGCCGCCCAGCAAAGCAATCGTACTGGGGCCAGCGCCTTTGTAGGCGATACCTGTCATCTCCACGCCGGTCATGGAATTGAATAGCAGGGCACCTAGGCTGCTGGAACTACCGCCACCGGTAGACCCGAAATTCAGTTGCTTTGGCTTGGCCTTCGCGAGAGCTATGAGTTCCTTTACGCTGCGCACCGGCAGGGACGGGCGCACCACCAGTGCGAGCGATCCGTTACCGATCAGCCCTACCGGCGAAAAATCGCGTATCGAATCATATGGCAGGTTGTCCTGCAGACTGGGAGTGATCGCAAACCCAAACGAACCCAGCAACATCGTGTACCCATCTGGTGCCGCCCTGGCCACCATATTGGTGCCAACCACGCTTGCACCGCCTCCGTGACTCTCGATGACAATCTGCTGACCCAGGATTTCCATCATTCTCTGTGCCACGATGCGCGCTATGATCTCAGTTGCCCCCCCTGGGGCATAGGGAAGTATCCAGCGCACTGGCTTGTTGGGATAGCTCTGGGCATAGGCCATTCCGGCTGTCATGAACAAGACTCCGGCCAGCATCATCTTTGCGAGCAAGCTTCGATTCATCATCGCTCCTCCATTGTTTTTTAACACCAGTTTGCGCGCAGGCTCACCCACTGCCATCCATTCGCCCCGGCTAAATGCACCTCATTCGATCAGGCCATTCAAACAATTCTTCTAGTGATTGCAGATTTTGTATAACCTGAACCCGGCATGTAAACCGTATGGGTACCCGGTCCACCGGCAACGATGATTCCGATGCACTCGGGCCTAGGAGAAATCGGCAGCATGGACTCACGAGTTATCTCACCAAGTTCCGCGCGACGACCGTTCTGAGTACGGGCGAAGTCCCTTTCCGACAAGCGCTTAGCCGACAACTTGGACAATTCCCACAATCTTTGCTTTACGTCCTGCTTGCTTAGACCTTCGCGCTTCAAGATGAAGGCATGCTCGGCCGAAAGAACCAGCCAGGGAGCCCCTCCCCCATAGACGTAATCGCTACCGGCAGGAAATGCCATGACATCAGCCATGACCCGCAGCAGGTCGCTCACATCCTTGGCATGCGTATTGATATTCCATGTGCCCAGCGGCGGAACGACGGTGACGGTGCTGTCATCTGCAGAAAAGCCCCGCTCCACATGCAATGGCTCCCAGGGATTGGCTTCTTCATTTTCGGCGCAACAAAACGAATATTTACCCGGCTGTCCCTGGGTCGCACGGTCCATCTCTCCGGGAAGCGCGCCACCGATGTTTTGCAGGATCAGGCGCAATCCCCTGCCCAGCGTGGCATTTGCCCAATTGCCCTGTCCCAGGCAATTATTCCCACTGTTGACGCCCAGTTTTCGGGCAATGGGACCATTTAGAATCAGGAAGACTGTTCCCGGATTGGTGGTGGACTGAATCCCCTGCAGGTTGAAATCAGGATCGGCAACTGCCTCCGAAGCTGCAAGCAGCACCGGAAGATATTCA
>CAIPGJ010001127.1 GCA_903864555.1 uncultured Pseudomonadota bacterium
CGCTGGAAAAAGCTGGTCGTCGACAACAACATCAAGGCCGACATGACCAACTGATCCCTCCGCGGGTCAGGAATGTCACCTGTGCGGGCCGGGGCCCGCACAGTTACGCACAGTCACTTTCAGGCATCTTTCTTCATCGGGCAGGTGCTGATGCCCAGCAGCGGATAGAGCGGGCAGAAGCTCATGCCGGCCGTCGCCAGGGGCACCACACCTATCCAGGCCCAGACTGGCCCGCCCATCAGCGCCCAGGCGATCAGGCCCAGGCCGGCCGCGCCGCGCAGAATGCGATCGATACTGCCAACGTTTGCTTTCATGATTCTCTCCCTTTGGGGTTTGTAGACATGGCCCATTGGACCAGCCTGCCACCCGCATATCTGTGACCTAGATCACACAAGGGTCGGATGGCGGCCTGCAAGGGGCGGAGAGGCTGGGTCGCGCAGGTCAACCGCCTGCCGCTGCTCCGCCTACGCGGCCACGCGCCGCAGCCCGGCCGGATCCAGTATTTCGATGTGCTCGCGTCCCAACCGCACCAGCCCTTGATCCGCAAAGCCCTTGAGCAAGCGGCTGACGATTTCGCGCACGCTGCCCAGCTCGTCGGCCAGTTGCTGGTGGGACATGCGCAGGTCGGCGCCATGCCCCAGCAGCCGATTGGCGAGCCGCTGGTCCAGCCTGCGAAAGGCTACCTCCTCCACCAGTTGCATCAGCTCGCCGATACGGTCGGCAAAAACATTGAAGACAAAATCCCGGAAGGGCACATGGGCGAGCAGCCCCTCGAAAGCCGCCTTTGGCAGGAACAACAGCACGGTTTCGCTTTCGGTCATGCCGCGCGCGTTGTAATCGCGGCGGCCCAGCAGGCAGCTGGAGGTGATGATGCAGCTGTCCCCGGGCAGCACACGGTACAGCGGCAGTTCGCGCCCATTGGCCGCCGGCTTGAACACGCGGATGGCCCCCGACAGCACGAAGGGAAAGCCACGGCAGGGCTGGTGCTCGTCGAACAGCATGGTGCCCCCGGGCAGCGTCATGCACTGGATGAGCGGGGTCACTTGTTCCGCACTGCCCGCCGGCAGCTCCCGCAGGGCCGGATACAGGGCGAGGAGTTCTGCAGGCAAGGCGGCGGGCATTCCCATGGGATCACTCATTCTGGTCGGGGGCCGGTTTCAGAAAGACCTAGCCTAGCGCATCCGTCCGACACAGGGTTTGTCGTTCGTCAATGCGGCCGGGGACGGCCCTGCAGCGCCACTGGTAGCATTGTCTGCAACGCACCACCAATCACCGGCACATCAGCACCATAGCAAGGAGAGAGGAAACCATGGATTACCAGCACATCCTGTATGAAGTCTCGGGCCACATCCTGACCATCACCCTGAATCGACCGGAAAGGCTCAACGCGCAGACGCGCCGCATGCATGCGGAGTTGATCGACGCCGCGGACCGCTGGGATGCCGACGACAACATCCGCGTGGTCATCGTCACCGGTGCCGGGAGGGGCTTCAGCGCGGGTACCGACCTCAGCCAGAGCGGCTGGGGCGGCAGCAATGCGCAGGCCACGGAAGAGTTTGCGCCGGTCTACGTGAACGGCATCCGTCGCGATGGCGGCGGCAAGCTGGTGCTGCGCCTGCTCGACAGCAAGAAACCGATGATTGCGGCGGTCAATGGCGCAGCAGTGGGGATCGGCGCCACCTTCATCCTGCCCATGGACGTGCGTATTGCCTCCACCCAGGCACGCTTCGGTTATGTGTTCACCCAGCGTGGCATCGTCCCGGAATCCTGCTCCAGCTGGTTCCTGCCGCGCATCGTCGGCATCGGCAAGGCCATGGACTGGGTGCTGAGCGGCCGGGTGTTCCCGGCGGCCGAGGCCCTGGAACACAAACTGGTGAGCGAGGTGGTCGAGCCCGACCAGCTGCTGGCACGTGCCCAGGCCATCGCGCGTGAATACAGCGAGCGCACTGCCCCGGTGTCGGTGGCCGTGTCACGCCAGTTGCTGTGGCGCATGATGGGTGCCTACGACCCCTTCGATGCACACGAGATCGAGTGCCAGGCGCTGTCGGCGCTGCGCACCCAGGCCGATGCCGGCGAAGGCGCCAAGTCCTTCCTGGAGAAGCGCCCGCCGCAATTCACCATGCGCCCCAGCCAGGACATGCCCGAATCGCATCCCTGGTGGCCGCAGCGTGAATTCAAGGGCGGCATCGACTGAATGCAAGGCAGGATGGGCAGGGGGTGCGTGATAAACTTTGCACCGTTCCTGCCTGCAACGCTTCTTCCCCTTCCCCCTCACCCATCCCATCCTCATGATCCAGATTTCGGTCAATGGGGAAGCCCGCAGCATCGCGCCCGGCGCGACGCGGGCGCGCCTGATCGAGGATCTGGCGCTGACCGGCCCGCGGGTGGCCGGGGCGCGCTATGGCGAAAGCGTGCCGCGCAGCCAGCATGGTGAAACGCAGCTCGCAGCGGGCGACAAGCTCGAAATCGTGGTCGCCGTAGGAGGTGGATGATGTCCAGTGACAATCTGATCATGGGTGGCCAGTCGTATTCGTCGCGCCTGCTCATCGGCACCGGCAAATACAAGGACTTCGACGAAACCCGCCGCGCGGTCGAGGCCAGCGGTGCGCAGATCGTCACCGTGGCCATCCGCCGCACCAACATCGGCCAGGACCCGAAACAGCCTTCACTGCTGGATGCCCTGCCGCCTTCGCGCTACACCTACCTGCCCAACACCGCCGGCTGCTACACCGCCGACGACGCCGTGCGCACGCTGCGCCTGGCGCGCGAGTTGCTCGATGGCCACGACCTGGTGAAGCTGGAAGTGCTGGGCGACCCGAACACGCTGTTTCCCAACGTCATCGAAACCATTGCTGCAGCCAGGACACTGGTCAAGGACGGCTTCAAGGTCATGGTCTATACCAGCGACGATCCCATCATCGCCAAGCAGCTGGAGGACATCGGCTGCGTCGCGGTGATGCCGCTCGCATCGCTGATCGGCTCGGGCATGGGCATCCTCAATCCCTGGAACCTGCAACTCATCATCGAATCAGCCAAGGTGCCGGTCATCGTCGACGCCGGCGTAGGCACAGCCTCGGATGCCGCCATCGCCATGGAACTGGGCTGCGATGGCGTGCTGATGAATACGGCGATTGCCGGCGCGAAGGATCCAGTCATGATGGCCGGGGCGATGCGGAAGGCGGTTGAGGCGGGCAGGGAAGCGTTTCTGGCCGGCCGCATGCCAAAAAAGTTCTACACCGCCAGCCCCAGTTCGCCGACATCCGGGCTCATCGGTTCCTGACGTATTTGCCGTCCATCGTGAAACGATATCTGGCGCTCTGTTTTGCCATGATGGTGGCACTCCCG
>CAIPGJ010001128.1 GCA_903864555.1 uncultured Pseudomonadota bacterium
GCCCATGACGGCGCGCCAGTAATCGGTATTGCGCGTCAGCACGTCCTGTAGCCAGGTGAACAGCGCCGCTCCCAGGACCGGGCCGGCGACACTGTCGAGTCCGCCGAGCAGCACCATCATCAAGCCGTCCACCGAACGCGATATGCCCAGCACCTCCGGCGAAATACTGCCCTTGGAGAAGGCGTACACCGCCCCGGCGAGCCCGGCCAGCGAACCCGCCAGGGCAAAGGCGCACCATTGCAGCAGCGGGCCACGCAATCCGATCGCTTCGCTGCGCAGGGCCGAATCGCGTACCGCGCGCAATGCGAATCCGAACGGCGAGCGCGCGAGCCAGTACACGGCTGCAATGCCCAGGCCGCAAAGCACCAGGGCCACGTAATAGAACGACGTGCGCCGGGCCATCCATTCGGCGGGCCAGATGCCGATCAGCCCGTTGGAGCCGCCCGTCATTCCTTCCCACTGATAGATTACCGACCAGACGATTTGCGCGAAGGCCAGCGTGAGCATGGCAAAGTAGATTCCCTCCAGCCGGATGCAGAACCAGCCAAACAGCATGGCTCCCACCATGGCGGCCAGCGGCCCGGCGAGCAAGGCCGCCTCCATCGGCAGGCCCGCCGACTTGAGCAGCAGAGCGGCACCATATGCGCCGAGTCCGAAATACGCGGCATGACCGAAGGATGTCAGGCCCGATGTGCCAACCAGGAATTGCAGACTCGCTGCAAACAACGCAAAAACGAAAATATCGATCATCAACACCAGTGTGTAGCCCGACGTGATCAATGGCATGGCAAACACCGCGATGGCGACTGCGATGGACGCAATCAATGCCGGGCGTGTCACGGCCATTGCCGTTCGGTCGCCCGCCGCGATCCGATTCCCGCCGTAGGCCACCACCGTTCGGGCCAGACCCAGCAGCCCGCTTGGGCGAATGACCAGGACGACCGCCATGACCATAAACTCCACGGCCAGCGTCATGCGCGACATGGACAGGCTCATTCCCAGAACGCTCACCTCACCGAGGGCAATGCACAGCGCTTTCACCTCGCCGATCAGCAGCGCGGCGAGGAAGGCGCCGGGAATGCTGCCCAGCCCGCCGACCACGACCACGACGAACGCATCGGCAATCGTCGTGAGGTCCATGCCCAGCTGTGCGGGTTCGCGCGGCATCTGCAACGCACCGCCCAGCCCCGCGAGAAGCGAGCCCAGCATGAAGACGGTGGTAAACAGGCGAGCCTGATCGATTCCCAGCGCCCCCGCCATGTCGCGGTCTTCGGTGGAAGCCCGCACCAGCGCTCCCCAGCGGGTGCGATTGAGGATGAACCACAGAATGGTCAGTACCAGCGGACCGACCAGCATCAACACGAGGTCATACCGAGGAAATGGCTGCCCGGCCAAATCCAGCGCGCCGTGCAAGCCGGGGGCGCGCGGCCCGAAAATGTCTTCCGGTCCCCACAGCCACAACGTGGCATCACGGATCATCAGCACGATGCCGAATGTCGCCAGCAGTTGCAGCAGTTCGGGACGATGATACAGACGCCGCAGCAGGAAGAATTCAATGCATCCACCAACCAAAGCGACCGCCGCTGCTGACACGAGCACGCCACCCCAGAACGCCATGCCGGTCGCGCCGGTGTCCGGTGA